>JAGXNR010000030.1 GCA_019894875.1 Promethearchaeota archaeon
CTTCATTACTTAATGGAAAGGATTATTGGGAATATAGAAAGAGAATTGGTAGGTTCCCCGAGATTAAACCCCCAAAAGGAGTGATCTTGACCTTTCAACCGAAATTAATGGATTATATAATACAAAATTATACGGTTAAGAAAATTGAAGATATGATACGAGACTTTTATTTATTGGAGACATCTCAAGGAAATATTGGAATCTGTGGAAATTTTGGAATAGGTGCACCATGTGCAGCAATCTTGATAGAGGAACTCGCATCTTTTGGAGTAAGGAGATTTATTTCAGTTGGAACTGCTGGAGCTCTTCAGAAAGATTTAATTTTAGGAACTACTGTCGTTTGTGATCGAGCTATTCGAGATGAGGGAACTTCTTATCACTATATGCCGGCTGGAAAATATTCTCACCCTTCTGAAAGATTGAATCAAAAGATTAAAGAGAGTATTGAAAAAATGGGATTGGAATATACTTCTGGCACATCGTGGACAACTGATGCTCCTTTTCGTGAGACAATTAAAGAAATAGAGCATTATAAGGAAGAGGGCGTACTAACAGTAGATATGGAGGCGTCAGCGATATTTGCAGTAGCTCACGCTCTTAATGTTAATGCTGGGGCGATATTTACTATAAGTGATTATTTGGGAGAAAAAGAGTGGAAACCATACTTTCACTTAACAGATGATCATCTCCAAACGCTATTTAAAATCGCTATAAATACTTTAAATTCGATTTAATAAAAGAAATTTTGAATTGTACTTGATTGAGGATGAAAATAAACTTTCGAGAAGCAAAGAGTATTATAACCAAAAGTAATATTCCTCAGATAGATTTTGTTATCAACCCATATACTGGGTGTCAACATGGTTGTATCTATTGTTATGCGGAATTTATGATTAGATTTACGAATCATAAAGGGGACAAATGGGGAGAATTTCTAGATATTAAACGATTTGAGTTAGAAAAGATTAAACCTCAAAAATATAATGGTAAAAGGATTTTACTAAGTTCTGTAACCGATCCATATCTACCCCTGGAAAAAAAATATCAAAACACTCGAAAAATATTAGAAAAACTTGTAGGAACTGGTGCTGAAGTTACAGTTCTCACAAAATCCAAGTTAGTTGTAAGGGATATTGATTTATTTAAGAAGTTTGAAAATATTGAAGTGGGAATTTCACTTAGCACACTAAACGAGGATTTTGCAAGGGTCCTAGAAAGAGGGGCATCAAAACCTTCAGAACGATTTGCTGCTATAAAAGAGATACACGAAAGTGGAATTCAAACTTATATATTTATTTCACCATTTTTCCCTGAGATTACAGATTATAGAGCAATTATTAGTGAAACACTTGACTATACAGATAGATATAGCTTTGAAAATTTAAACTTTAGACCTCATAATATACCTCGAATAATGAGAACTATAAAGGAACATCATCCAGAATTTCTCGCAAAATATAAAGAAATTCAAAGAGACAGAAGTTATTGGGATTTTCTTGAAGATGATATAAGAAATTATTGCGAGAAAATGAAGCTAAATTATAAGATTGAGTTTCATCATGGAGGATTTTCAAAGAGTTAGGATTTTAATCTATTATATCATCAGGGTTGATTTCTCTTCCTTCCAATGAAGATTTGATGGCTGCTAAAGAAAATTGGACAGTATATTTTCCCTCCTCTCCTGATAATTTTGGATCACCACCATTTTTTATTACTTCAATAAAATGTTTAGTGGAGTTGATAAATCCATATTTCCAATCTCGTTTCAGATCTGAAAATGATTCAATTTTTCCATCTCGAAAAACTACGATGGGTGGAAAGATCTTAGAGTCTGACATTATATTACCCCCTGCGGTTGCTTGATTAATCCACATAATACCTTTTGATCCTGTTAATGAAATAAATTCGTCTTCAGGATAATATGGGCTTGGTAAATACATATGCGGTAAATGGCTATATTCTATAGTTCCATATTTAGATACAATAAATTCTGTGTTTTCAGGCTGCTTGTATTTCCACATTATATGAGCGGGTGTATCCATTATCGTTCCATCTATCCAAGCATAGACTTTTTCTATTTTATCTTCTATCAGATGTAATGCGAGCCAAAACTTGTGAAATCCATCATCAAATACGCATGGTGATCCACGATCCAATCCACCCCCACAAGTCTCTGGGTCATATCTCCACCTCCAAGCGCTACTGGGAACCTTCCAGCCTCCTTTTGCAGCCTCGATGGTTTTAATATGAATTGAATTTACTTCACCGATGATTCCTTCCTCTATTAACTGTTTTGCTTTCATTATTGGGGGATAAAAGGTGAAATTTTCGAATATCTTTAATTTGACATCATTCTCTTTACAAGCATTAATCATTTCTTCACAATCTTTAACAGAATTTGCCATCGGCTTTTGAACACTTATTCCTTTCAAACTTTTTTGTGCTGCGTACAGTGTTACCTCATGATGCAAATGATGAGGTACAAGAATTTCTAGTATATCTAAACTCTCGGTATCAAGCATTTCTTTATAATCTTGATAAACACTAATTTTCGGACTGAGCTTAAACTTCTGAATCTTTTCCTTTAAATTTTTTTGTCTCCTATCACAGAGACATGTAATTTCTACATCCTCATTATTTAAATATCCTAATATATTTAGATCAAAAATAACTCCACAACCAATAATACCCACTTTTAATTTATCCATAATTTCCCCTAAATTCAACTATTTAATATATTTTCAAGTAAGTAAGTACGATATTATAATTTAATTTAATTTGAAGTTCTAAAAATAAGTGTTGATACAAACAACAAATAAGTAAAAAAAGTTACAAAATACTAAAGATTAAAAAATATAAAAAAAATATATTATTTGGGGTGCTTTAGCATTAAAATGCTACAATATTGCTCTGAGTGAGATGGTATTGTAGTAATTCTAAAGCATTCTACCAAATTTTATTAATTATTTGATTTTCTTCAGCTAATATCTATTTTCTTAGCAGGCTTTTTACCAAAACTTATCTTTAGAAGCCCATTCGCCATTTTTGATACTAATGTTTCAGTATCAGCATCAGCTGGTAAAAGGATATCCTTATTTACATCAATAAAAGTATATCCTTTCCAGTATGCTGGACCACAACATTCATGTGGAGTATTAACTTCCTCTGGGGGCTCCTTTATTTTTGCTAGTTCTGGGATTTTAGGTTTCTCTGCTTTAATATTCAGATAATTATTAAGTAAAGAGACCTTTACATCCTCCTTAATACGTCCGGCTAAGGGTACTGTAATTAAATAGCTATCTCCTAGATCTTCAAGGTTATGTGGTATATGATTACCCATAAATCCTCTCATAAAATGCTTTGCCATCCTTCTCATTTTATGCATCATTCGAGGATCAAAGGGAAAGCAACCAACCATGCCTCTCCTATTATGATGACCGTGGGGACCACATTGATCATGGGGACCATGAGGATTTTGAGGAGCATGGTGACCACTGCCATCGTGGGGATTTTCTTGATTCATATTTTCTTTACCTCTATTTTTTATTTGATTTGATATCTATTTTTTTTGTAATAATAATTTAGGAATAATAGTCGTCATCGAATATTTCAATAGGTTTAGATTTTTCTTTCCGAGATTTCTCAATATTTTCCAAAATATCCCTATATCTGATAATTTGGTCGTCTATTAATTTTATTCTATGATTAAACTCATCTCTCGATGATGTTAATCTCTTAATGACATTTCTGATATGTCGTTGATTTTCAATTGACAGATCCTCCTCATCAACTTCCATGTGACGATGATGAGGGAAACTACAAAACATTGTTTCGACATTCTTTTTAACTCTCGGGAGATCTCCAATAAGAGTGAATATTGAATCCATAAATGAACGCATGCTAGGATAAATATATTTACTTAAAGCTTCCTTAAGTGCATTGGCACCTTTTTCAGTAATGGAATATTCCTTTTTAACACGTTTACCATCATGAATTTCTTCAATCCTTACTAAATCTTCATCTGCTAAATTTTTAAGTAAAGGGTATATCGAGCCTGCAGTTCCTCTCCATAAACCTCGAGGGTTACTAGTTATTTCTTGAATAATCTCATATCCAGTAATTCCTGAAACACTGTTTTGTATGATCTTTAAAACTAATATCTCTAAACCCGTATGTGCACCTTTTCTATATGTACTAAAAATTATAATCACCAAAAAAATTTCAATATATCGAAACCGATATATCTCAATATATCGAAAACGATACACCCTTTTAAACTTAATGGTCAGAATAAGATGATTTTAGAATTCATAATTATAATAAGGATTAAAATTCAGTATTAATTATAATGCCGATTATTGGAATAGATAAGAATAAATGCACGAATTGTAAGTCATGCCTACAAGATTGCCCAACTAAAAATTTTACCTTAGATGAAAATCAAGAACAAGTTATTTTCGACAATTTGCGATGTATTCTTTGCGGACATTGTATCGCAGTCTGTCCTGAAAATGCAATACTCCATGATAATATGGGAGATGAGGTGTTAGAATATAAAGATGGAAAAGATCCAAGCGAAATAGTATCATATAATTCTCTCTATCAATTAATGCGTTCAAAAAGATCCACACGACAATATAGAAAACAAGAGATTCCTAAAGAAATAATTGAAAAAGTAATTAATTCAATGAGATATGCTCCTACGGGAGGAAATATGCGGAATTTGAAATGCCTTATAATTTCGAATAAGGAAAGAAAAAAATTATTATCTAGTTCAATTATCAATGCTTTAGAACATGGGGAAACTCGAGATCGTTTTAATAAAAGAATGGAAGAAGGTTTTGACCCTATTTTTTATAATGCCCCCTGCGTACTAATTTTCTACTCTAAAAATCCTTGGGATACTAGAAATGCTTCTATCACTATGACTTATGGTATGATAAGTGCAGAAACTCTTGGATTAGGAAGCTGTTGGATAGGATATGCTCATGGAATTCTGACAGATTTTCCTCATATATGTAAAGAACTCACGGGTATTGATACTTATGTTTTAGGAGTCATGATACTCGGATATCCCTCTGTAAAATATTATCGAGCACCTCCTCGTCCACCAATACAAGTACGAGAAATAAATTAAGTAATTAATCTATATCCATAATCTTTCGATATTCTGTAGATATTACATAGAGATATACAAAAATACGTGAAATGAAGCTTTCACGAACAATATCATAAAACATAAAATTATAAATTTTTAAAAGGAAATGAAGTTAAATACCTATAACAGATAAAAGATACTTGAATGATTAATTGAAAGGTTAAGATATTGATGAAAGAAATTATAATTAAAATTTTAGAAGAGACTGGTGCGTTAAAATTTGGTGAATTTACTCTCGCATCTGGTGAAAAATCTAAATATTATATTGATTTACGAGTCATTCCTAATTTTCCGGAAGCATTTGAAAAATTGATTGGCTTTGCAGTTGACTATATAAAAAAAAACATTGAATTTGATGGAGTGGTCGGTATCCCTCTAGCGGGTATACCTTTCGGTACTTTGATTGCTAATCGACTTCACAAACCATTTTACATCTTAAGAAAAGAACCAAAAAAACACGGACTAAAGAAAATAGTTGAAGGGAAAATCAATAAAGGTCAAGAAATTCTTTTAGTCGATGATTTAATCTCAAGTGGCTTTAGTAAAGTCTTTGCGATAAACGCATTGCGGGAAGAGGGAGCTAATGTTAAAAATTTATTTGTTTTTGTTGACAGAACTATAGATAATCTTGGGGAATTTGAGAAAGAGCATTTAATTAGAGTTCACTCTCTTATAAATGTGAAGGATATTCTCGCTACAGGTTACTAATAATGGAAAAAAAAAAGAATTTAAGGAAAATCAAGGGAATTCTAACGGATATAGATGGGACTCTTTACTTTAAAGGAAAACCAATTCCAGGAGCCATTGAAACGCTTTCAAAACTCCGAAAAAAGGGATTAAAATTCCTGTTTTTGACAAATACCGATAGTAAATCACCTCTTACAATTCTAAATATTTTAAAGGACTATGGATTTGATATTGATAAGGATGAAATTTTTACACCAATAATTGCTTTGAAAGAATTCTTATCTGAAAACCCATCAAAAAAATCATTTTTTGTTACTACTAGCGAAGTTGAAAAGGAATTTCAAGAATTTCCAAAAGTATATGGAACTGAAATACCTGAATTTGTAATTATTGGTGATTTTCATGACAATTGGGATGTAAATCGTTTAAATGAAGCATTTAAATATGTGATTAAAGGGGCAAAACTCCTTGGAACACAAGGGAATAAATACTATCTTGATCGAGATGGAAAACCTGTAATAGATACAGGATCATTTGTAAAGATGATTGCTTATGCTGCAAATGTAGATCCAAAAATTTTTGGCAAACCTTCAAAAGAATATTTCTTACAAGCGTTAAGAAGAATTAATCTTGAACCAGACCAGGTACTTGTAGTTGGCGATGATCCTGAATCTGACATTCATGGAGCTATAAATGCGGGTATTAAAGGGATATTAGTGAGAACGGGGAAAGGAAAATTTTTTGATTTGAGTAATTCTCATATTAAACCTTCAAAAATAATTGAATCCTTCAGCTCCTTAATAAATTTTCTTTAATTATATTCATAAAGTATCCCTTACTATGCTGTTGTCGAATTTTAACCACAAAAACAAAATCTTAAGTAAAATTACTAATTTAAAGATTAGGTAATATAAAGGATACATAGTCCAATTTTTAATATTCTTTTCTTAGCTTCGAGGAGTTCAGATTAACAAAAACATTTATATATTTTATATCGTGTATGTTTCATAGAAAATTAATTTAACAGAAAAATGAGATGCATAATTCATGGCATTAACTAAAAAAGAATATTTTGTAAAAGATCTTGTCATTGATGATGAGTATGGCATAATTGATTCAAATGCAACAATTCAAGAAGCAGCCAAAAAAATGAAAGAAATTGGAGTACCTGATCTCGTTGTAGTTGAAGGAGAAGCCAAAAAAGTACTTGGAGTAATAGCTGATTTTGATATCGTTAAGAACGATGTTGCTGAAGGGAAAGATACAAAAACTGAAAAAGTTTTATCAACAATGTATAAAATTAGTCCAGTTACATTAGATACGCCAGTTACTGAAGCATTTAATAGAATGCGAGATTTAAATGTGAATGTGATACCTGTGATTAAAGATGAGAAACTAGTTGGAGTATGTACAATTCAAGACTGTTGGAGTTTCATCCCCGATCAAACTGTGGATGATGTTGGGCTTATACCCGTGAAAAACACAAAAGCAGCTGAATTCTGGTTTGCTAGTGTTTGTGTAATATTAGGATTCACGTTAGGTATACTCCTTCCTCTTGCGGGAATTTTTGGATTTTTCACAGCCAACCAAAGTGGAATTCAAAGTTTGTTAGGTATCGCACCAGTTATAGGAGATCCAATAGTGACTTTTAATTTGTTTGATGCGACGGGATTGGGAATAATGGTTCCTTTCCTTAATTTATTCATAAGAAATGGACCGATCTGGCTTGTTATCGATATCTTCAGTATTTTATTGTTGATATTTGGGATAGTGGGATTATTTTCAATAGTGTACGTAAGTTTTTTCGATACTAGAAACTTACAAACCGGATGGATTATAAGAATGATTATACCTGGATTAACCGTTTTCTTTATGGCTTTTGAATGGATTTTATTCGGTATAGCTTTTGCACTTGAAACCCCTCAACCTGCGATTGTAATTGATCCTGTTGGATTAACAATGTCAATTGTTTCTATGGTATTATTTCTATTAGCTATTAATCGAGACTATATTTTCCGTGGAAAAGAGGAGACTAATGTTTTAACTGGTGAGGTGAAATTATAGAAAATGCCTCGCGGTGGTGGCGGAGGATTTAGAGGTGGAGGTGGATTTAGTGGTGGCGGATTTCGTGGTGGTGGAGGTTTTGGTGGTGGCGGGTTTAGAGGAAGTTATCGTCCCGGTGGTGGTGGTCGTAGCAGCGGAACTCCATTTGGGAGAACTGGTGCAACACGCATAACCTCACGTTCTCCAAGGGGGCCCTATTCACATGGTTATTATAGACCGCATCATAGATATTACAGACCGTGGTGGTATTATCATCGACCTTGGTATTACAGATGGTGGTATTCCCCATGGTGGGCGGGACATTATCATCGTCCTTGGTATTACAGCCCTGTTTATGCGGGTGGAAGCATTATATTTATCATTTTGTTTGCATTGATTTTACTCCCCATTGCTGGTGTTTCATTTTGGTATCCATTCAGTGATGCTGACGCAGAAGGATATGTCAATTACCGATCGACTGAGACTCTTTACTTTAATGAATTCTGGTATGAGTGGGAATATATTGAAGAAGGAAATGATATTACTTTCTTTGTTGATTCATCACCAAGTGATATCACATTTGCTATATGGGATAGCCCTTTTGAGTCACTTCCTACAACAACAGTGGTTCTACCACCTATTGTGGATTCAAGGAGTTTAACATTTAATAATTATTGGACGGAATGGTTATTTTTAAGGCCTGGGTCATTAATAGAATATGAGTTTAATGCAAGCGATCAGATCCATTTCTTTATTGCTGACGGTACCGATTTTTATTGGTGGGATCAAGGAAATTCACCTGCTTTCTTTGTAGATCTAACAAGCACAACTCAAAGCATTGGATCCCTACCAATTAATACCGCTCATGATTATTACATTGTGTGGTATAATGAAGGGAACTCTACCGTTGATGTTGATTATACAGTAACTTATACTGCTGCAGAAGTAGTAGATTTTAGTAGTACATTCAAAACTCAAGAAGCAGTTGATACGGTATCCCAAGATACATTCACCATTCCTCCGGGACGTTCCGGAAATTGGTACTTCTTTATCTATTTTGATCCGATGAATGCACCTGAAGAATCTACTACAATAACCTTTGATGTGACCTATGATTCAGGTTTAAATTCCGTTGATAGATGGTTAAGTATACAGTGGATCCTCGTTATTATCCTTGTAGTAGTGATTATTATTCTAATCGCAGCCCTTATCGCAAGAATAGGTCAAAAAAAGCTCAAGCTTAAAGAACCTGAGAAAACCCCAACGAAGGAAACTCCTTACAAGAAAGAAAAGAAGGTCCCAACTACAGAAATTAATTGTATTCGATGCGGAGCTTCATTTAATAGTGATTCAAAATTCTGTCCAAAGTGCGGGGGGAAAGTAGAAGGAAGACCGATTGCAACTACTAGTTTAACAACACCCGTAAACGCAAAAGCTTGTTCGTTATGCGGAAGCAAACTCTTAGGAGCAGAAAAGTTCTGTAAATGGTGTGGTACGAAGATTGAAAATTAATATCTATAAATTTTAAAAATTTTTTCGTTTTTTTTTTTTTTAAAACAATTGCTTAGGATGAGTGCAATTTTTAACTTGAATACTCAATTTATTGAAGATTCCCGATAAGGGTTTCTCCACATTCCTCACATAATATTTGTTCTTTACTTTTTACCCGTGCACCACAATTTTTACAATGAGTCAATCTTTCGCGCAATTTATCCCTAGCCTTCATTTTCTTTCGAGTTTTTTTTGCTTCAATAAACTTCGCATAATCCTCTTTAGGTTGAATTTTTTTCTCGAGTGAGGTGATAGTATCTTTTAACCATAACATAAATATATACTTTTCAGTATCTTCAATTGTTTTAAATGATTGATAATCTTTTTTTACATTGTCAGGAGCATCTATAAATCTCATATTCCCAATTTCTATAAAAGTATTGTAAAACAAAATTCCATCGTAAATTAAATTTTTCACTTCTTGATATTTCTCAACTACATAGGCTAATTCAAATCCCGTTGCACCATCATTTATAATATCCAATAAGTGTTTCAAAAAATCTAATTTTATTTTAATCATTTGCATTATATTCTCGTTAAATTTGGTTCTTTTTGAATCTATAAATAAATATCCCCCAAATCTTTCAGCATATGATTTTTTCTTAAACGTCCTTTCTGACTCAATTTTTTTCTATTATTTTTTGAATTGGGAACCTACTCTCATATTTAAAGATATTTTTGAATAGGATAATTATCGCTCATAGTAAATTTAGCTATTTTCTAGATTTCAATGAAATCATTCATATTAAAATTTAATCAATTTAAGAAACATAAACAAATATTAAAAAACAAGCGTAAAAATATTATAACCTAAGAAAGCTTAATTTTCTTCTTCAGATGGCTTAGTACCACCATTATTTGTAGATGGATTGTAAACTCCTTTTACTTCATTAAGATCCACAGTCATTATTGTATGACTAGTGTGTTTTCTTTCAAAATTTTTTATTTCTACTTGGTTTATGGGATTATCTGCATGAATAATGATATAAGTTTTGCATTTAATACAAGCACGACAACGAAGACTCATAAACTCATTCTCCAATTAATCCTACAATAATATTTTAACTATGAAAATATATCAAATTTTTGGTTTTAAATTAAAGATATAAGAATAAAATTGGAATTAAATATTAATAGGGATTCCCAAATCATATTTGATCTAAAAACTATGCGGTGGAAATAATGCGTTTGAAAATAAAAATCTAATTAAATATCCATCAAGTTTGGTATTGTAGAATCATATAAATCTTTCATTTTTTCTAAACTAAGTTTGAAACTATTAGATCTTAGTCCACTTACGCGAATTATAGGGTTATTAATTAGAACACCAATCTTTTTTGTTTTTACACTAAATTTTTTTGCAAGATCTAGTATAAGGTCATGATTTTCTGGGCTGGTTTCAATAATAAATCTACCCACTGACTCGCTAAATAGAAATTCGTCATCTCTTAGATGTTCATTATATTGATCTCTAAAATCAATATCAACACCTATTTTATTTTTAAAACTCATCTCAGAAATAGTAATTAGAATACCCCCTTTGTTAACATCATGATTTGCTTTCACGAGATCTCTATTATATAGTTCGAAAAGAAAATCCCATCTATTTTTTATATTCTTTTCATCCACAGTTGGAGGTATTCCCCCTTCTAGATTGTAAATGACAGAATGGTACTCAGATCCCCCTAACTCAGCTTTCGTTTCTCCAATCAGAAAAACGTCATTACCCACTTCCTTAAAGGGAAGAGTTATTATTTTTTTTTCACCTTCAATTATACCAACTATCATGATTACAGGTGTAGCTTTGATTGCTGTCTTTTTTACATCGTCCTCGTTATAGAATGATACATTTCCCCCTACAATAGGTATTCTCAGAGCTCTACAAAAGTCATTCATACCTTGGACCGCTTTAGAAAAATACCAAAACGATTCGGGAATTTCGGGGTTCCCAAAATTGCAACAGTTTACCATTGCCATTGGTTTTGCTCCATTTGAAATAATATTCCCACATTCTTCAACCAGTCCCCCTTTTGTCCCTTCATAAGGATCTAAAAAGCAATGCTTTGAATTAACTCCCACACTCGCAGCAATAAATTTATTTGTACCGATGATTCTTAAAACTCCAGAATCTCCTTCCCCACATTTTATGACGGATCTTACCCCAACTTCATGATCATATTGCCGATAAACCCATTCTTTACTACAAATATTTTCTGATGCGATTAATTTATATAAAATTTCATCTAAACCAATAGTCGGTTCAGGAGATTTTTGAGTTAATAATGCATTTAAGTAAGATGGACGTTTCTCTTCACGTTTAAAAGTTGGTGATTCAGAAAGCGCTTTTGCAGGGAGATTTACAACCAATTCTTCCTCATCAAAAACTTTTAGAACTTTCGAATCATCAGTTCTCCCAATAACTGCAAAACTCATTTCGTATTTTCTAAAGATATCAAGTACTTCTTCTAATCCTTCAGGTTTTACTATGAAAGTCATTCGTTCCTGTGATTCAGAAAGCATTATTTCATAAGAATTCATACCGGGTTCTCTGGTAAATACTTTTTTTAAATCCACCTTTGCCCCCGTGTTACCATCACCCGTTAATTCACTTGTGGCGCATGTTAAGCCCCCTCCGCCAAGATCTTTTAATCCTCTTACATATCCCGTTTTGATAGCTTCTAATGTAGCTTCGATAATCATCTTCTTCGTAAAAGGATCACCAATTTGAACTGCGGGACGATCAGCCTCAGAAATCTCTGTTAGAGTACGAGAAGCAAAAGTTACCCCATGGATCCCATCTCTGCCCGTAGATCCTCCCATTAAAACTACATAATCACCAGGGTTATTTGCTCTGCTTGGAGCGTGTTTAAAATCTTCAATTGTTCCCAAACCTATACAAGCTACATTAACTATGCAATTACTTTCAAAACTGTCATCAAACTCAACTTCCCCCCCAATAGTAGGAATTCCTGTACAATTACCATAATCCGAAATACCTTTCACAACATATTTAAATAACCACTGTGAGTGTGGATTACCCTTTAAACGCCCAAATCTCAGTGGATCTAAAAGGGCGATTGGTCGAACTCCCATGCATAAAATATCTCTTATTATTCCACCGATCCCCGTGGCTGCACCATGATACGGTTCAATAGCTGAAGGATGATTATGGGATTCAATTCTAAACGCTAGAGCAAGTCCATCACCAATATCGATTACTCCTGCGTCTTGTCCCGGACCGGCTAAAACATAATCAAAATTTGCCTCTGCATCCTCAAATAATTTTAATTTGGGACGTGATGATTTATAAGAACAATGTTCACTCCACATAACATCAAACATCCCTAGTTCCGTGATGTTTGGTTCTCTATTCAATAAATTCTTAACCTTTTTAAATTCTTCAGTCGTCATTTCCACGTCAATATCTTCGCCGCCAAGATTTACTTTCGTCATTATGATAACCTCCGTTTAATAAATTCAATCATTGATTCAAAAATCAATTTGCCATGTTCCGTTCCCTTTGGGCTCAAAATTGCTTCTGATGCACGCTCTGGATGTGGCATCAACCCAATGCAATTTTGTTCTAAATTACAAATTCCGCCAATATTATCTAATGAACCATTAGGATTAGATTCTTTACTGAATTCCCCATTCTCATTTGAGTATCTAAAAACTATTTGATCATTTGCTTCTAATCCCTTTAAATCGTCAGTATAATAACGTCCTTCCCCATGAGCTATCGGAATATCAATAACATCACCTATTTTCAACTTATTCGTTAAGGCAGTTTTATTATTTTCTACTTTAAGATTCACCCATTTACAAGCAAATTTAAGTGATTCATTACGCAATAACGCACCAGGAAGAAATTGAGCCTCCGTTAGAATCTGAAAACCATTACAAATTCCAATCACGGGTCTCCCATCTTTAAGCATTATTCTAGCTTCATCTATTGCAGGACTATGGGCTGCAATTATTCCTGCTCTCAGATAGTCCCCAAATGAGAAACCCCCGGGTAGCACCACACCATCATAATTTGATTCTTTGAAGTGATTATGCCATACTAGATCTACTTCTACACGAATTACATCTCTCAAAACATGAATGGCATCTAAATCACAATTGGCCGCGGGAAACTGAATTACCGCAATTCTAATAGTCATGATTTCGATACTTGCAAGATTGTTAAATTTTGGGTAACGGGATTGAATATCCTTAATTTGTTACACATATCTTCGACAATCTCTTTCGCCTTTTCTTCATTTTCAGCAGAAATGTGAATGCGAAGATATTGTCCACTACGAACATTTGAAATCATATCATATCCTTTTTTTGCTAAAAGATCTCGTTTTATTGTTGCACCTACTGGGTCGCGCGCCATTTCTTTGTTAGTCATTATGATTTCGACTATAAAATTAGAGTTTGTCATCTTTAAGAAGAAATAGCGTTGTATATATTTTTATTAGTTCTTATTAACTTAAAAATAATTGCCATCGACAAAAAGGACAAGAGCATGTTATTATTTAAGATTTTTCGAGCATTTTTACTGAATTTATTCGTAATAATTTTAGGATTGAAGGTAGGATTTAATTGACCATAAAAATACAAAATTACAATCTAGATAAAGGCTAAGGAAATTATAAAAAAATTAGAAAACTGTCTTATAAACTAATAATTACAGCTATTATTAGTGCTAAAAGCCCACATGCTAAACTATAAGAACTCCGCTTAGGTAATTTATTCGTACTGAGATCTTTATACTTATTCTCCTTATAGTTTCGAATATCGAGTATAATAAAGACAAAACTAAGCAGAAACAATGGGAAATTTAGAAATAAAAGAATTAAATCTAGCATAATACAGTAAAAAACAATTGTTTATTATTTAAATTTTTCTTCCTTTCTATAAATAATCAGCTTGCTTTAAATTATCATGAATTCTTTGATTAACATCTGCAACTTCCGCATGGAATTCCATTCCAGTAATTTTTTCATAACTTTTCATGTATCTTTTTGCTAATTCAATTTTAATATCATCTGCTATTGGCGGGATCTCATCTTCGAGTTTAATATCAGGAAATATATCGGGATAGGTCTCCATTAACCAACCTCGAAAAATTTCCTTATCTAAAATATCTGGTTCTGCACCTTGACTTATTTTCTCATCATAAGAATCTAACATCCAAAATCTAGAAGAGTCTTGAGTGTGTATCTCATCAATAACCAGAAGCTCTCCCTCTTTTATGCCAAATTCATATTTTGTATCGACCATAATAAGACCATTTTTCTCACAATATTTTTGTCCAAACTTAAACAGTTTTAATGATGCTTGCTCCATCTCTTCATAGATATCTTTTTCAACCATTTTATCCTTAATAATTTGATCTTTAGATATATAAATATCATGCCCAGATTTAGATTTATTTGAGGGGGTAACCACAACTTCATCCAACTTTTGATTTTTCTTTAATCTTCTTGGTAATATTATTCCAGAAGTAGTTTTCCCCTTTATGTAATTACGCCAGGCAGTACCTGTAATATAAGCTCTAACAATAATTTCCACAGGGATCGTCTGACATTGATGAACCACTGAAACGTTTGGATCGGGTATGTTTATAATGTGATTTTTTACCAAATCCTTTGTTTTTTCAAACCAGAAAGAGGAGAGTTGATTTAGCATTTGCCCCTTAAATGGGATCGTGGTCATTACTCTATCGAAAGCACTTAGTCTGTCAGTAGCAACTATTATCCTTATATTCTCTTGAATATAATTATCGCGAACTTTACCTTTATACAATTTCCCTAACGTTGGAAAGTTTGTTTCACGTAGAGTAAAATTCAATTGCTTGGTGATTATATTTTCAATATTTTCTGCTACCATAATCTAATTATAGTTAAGAAAATCATAAAAAAACTTTTTATTAACAAAATAATATTAAATGTCTCTATCTACATCGACAGAGATCTTGCAATTGTTGCACCGTTTAGCCCCACGAAATAAGGAATTTCCACAATCTGGGCAATGGTATCTTTCCTCTTCTTTTTCAATCCATTTCTCAGTGCCTAATTCTTTCCATTCAGGTATAGCTCTCATAATCACTTTTTTACCTACGGGGATAGGAAATCTTTGAATTAATTTACAAGGCCAATCATCACATTGATAACAGCCCTCTAAATTCTTATCTTTCGCACAAGTCTTAATAGGACAAGATTGGCAATACCCAAATATTATTCCATCTGAAAGACAACCTGTACACTGAACATCATCCACAGATTCTGTAAGTGGTTTATATACATTAACCAATCTCTCTTTAAATTTTGAATTACTATCTCGATGAGCAATATATATTGCGCAAACACCACAATAAAGACCACAAGGTGCCAATAAAGCTTTATTTATTTCTGTCATGATTTTTTTGTTCCCAATTTAATTAATGATTCTGTTTATTAAATAGTTTAAAATTTTTTTTTAATTTAATTAAGGAGAATTCCTTCTTAGTATCTTCCCTGATTTAACTGTTGTATGTTGTTTATCTTTCACAACAATTTCCCCATTTATAATTACATAATGTATTCCATCGGGAAATTGATGAGGATCGGTATAGGTTGCCTTATCAATGATCGTATCGGGATTAAAAATTACAAGATCTGCACACATCCCTTCTCGAATTAAACCTCTATCTAATAATCCTAATGTTTGAGCAGGAAACGATGTCATTTTCCTAATGGCTTCTTCCAATATCAGGATTTGTTCTTCACGAACATATTTACCGAGAATTCTTGGGTATGTTCCATAAAATCTAGGATGAGGTTTGCCAGATCCCATTGGTACTGACCACCCATCTGTTCCAATCATAGTATAGCGACTTTTCATCAAGGTTTTAAGATCATCTTCATGTCCATATTCAGTAATTTGTTCCACATTCGCATTATTGTCAATCAGAATTTCGCAGAATATATCAAATTCACTCGAAGCTTGTTTCATCTTGGTAATCTCTGATATAGATAATCCTTCAATGTCTCTCCATTTATCTGTTCTTTGAGACGCCACAAAAATTTTATCCCATGACATTTTGGATTTATTAAAACCTTTTTCCATATCTTTTTTTATTTTTTCTCTAGATTTGGGATCGTGCAACTTTTTAATAATAGCTTCATTTCCTCCTAATTTTGCCCAATCTGGTAAAGAATCTTTCAATGAATTCATGCCTCTCTTGTAGGGGTATTGATCTGCCCGAATTATTAGTCCTCGATTATTTGCATCTTTAATTAATTGAAGCATTTCTACACTTTTTCCCCAATTTAGAGGTCCTACAACTTTAATATGCGAAATTTGCCCACTTCTACATCCTGATTTTTCTACAATCTCAATCAGCTCTTTAATAGCTTCTATCACGTAATCTCCTTCATTTCTCATGTGACTAAAATATAGGCCTTCATACTTCCCTGCAATTTTAGCACATTCGATAATCTCTTGGGTTTTTGCATTTGTTTGAGGAGGATAAATCAATCCTGTGGAAATACCATATGCCCCAGCTTGCATTGCCTCTTCAATATATGATTTCATTTGTTCTAGCTCATGTTTTGAGGGAGATCGATTAGCATCTTCTAAAACTGATCGACGAATTACTCCGAATCCAACCAATGGTACTATATTTAGAGAACTACCAAGTTTTTCTAGTACTTCTAAATATTCCTTAAATGTATGCCAAGGGACCTCTCCCTTGAATTCAGAAGTTTTCTTGAAATAATCATCCTTTTCTGGATTTAGTGGGGCTTGTGAGAGCCCACAATTACCAACTACAATAGTAGTAATTCCCTGTTGGGCTAGACATCCCAATTTTTGATCATTGATTAGAGACATATCCGCATGAGAATGAATATCGATAAATCCTGGACTTATAGTAAGCCCACTCGCATCAATAATGATGGTATCATCCAATTCAATACTAAGATTTGTGGATATTTTTGTTATCATCCCCTCTGTAATTATTATATCTGCTTTAAACCATGGATTACCCGTCCCATCTATTAGCTTACCGTTTTTGATTAAAAGCGGTTTTAGATTAGATTGATTCTTTTTCATTATAAATTCGATCTTGATTTATTTTTTGTAATAAATCCCATTGTTAAACTCTTTAGTCGAATATTTGCTTATGTTTTTTTTCATTTTAGTTATGAAAGCTTGAGTAAGATCCAAATCTAACGCATTAATAAGGCTTATAATATATATAAAAACATCTGCGATCTCATCAGAAATATTACTGAATAGTTCTTTATCCTCCTTAATATTCTGCTTTGAATAATCCTTAAAAAGTAAAAGTTGAGAAAGCTCTCCTGCTTCACAATTTATTGCTTGCACTAAATTCTTAGGTGTATGATATTTACCCCAATTCCTTCCCTTAACAAAATTTTTTACTTCTTCTTTGAAAAATGAAATAACAGTGTTTTTATCATAAATTTCTTTCATAATAAACCCAATTCTGTATTGCTTAAAATAATAATATGATGTATTCCCTTTAAATTTCTAATCAATGGCATATTAAAATATTAATAATATCTGATAAGAGAAGTGTGTTATTCTGAAGAGATTCTCACTCTTAATAGCTTTATATAGCCTTTGAAAAGTTTGTAAACTAATTTATTTGTCTGATATATTCTAATATTAAGGATATCTCAGGGGAGAAATTAAGTTTGTAATAATAGATTTAATATTTATTAGATAGAATTTTTGAAAAGCTTAGAAATGTCTAAATATTATAAAAATATATTCAGAACCTATTAAACCATGTTTTTTTTTAATAGGTTCTCGGCGGGTTCATCCATCAATGCTTTTAATAAAGTCTGCGATGAAAGCATTAACCGTATCGGGTCTCTGGCTAGGCATGAAGTGGCCCGCCATATCAATGATTTTCAAGGTGGAATTAGGAATTTTTTTGTGTAACTCCTCAGACATTTGTTCAGGGGCAAAATTGTCTAACCTTCCTCCTATAATCAGAGTTGGACAATTGATGTGTGAAGGATCATACTCATTAATCTCATTTATCATATTAAAGATCTGTTCTTCAATCTTCATGAACAATTCATCTTTAGTTAATTTGATTCCTTCTAAAGAATCTGACAGCGCTGTAATTATAAAGGGTATAGTTTTATCCAAAATATGTTCAATGGAATTGGCAACGATTTCAAGAAAATTCATGCGTATATCGTAGGGGAGTAAATTATAGAAAATATTTCTAATTACATTATCAATAATTATATAACCAGAATTCATTAATATAAGGAATTTAATTTTCTCTGGATGTTTCATCGTAAATAATTGCCCGATCATACCTCCGACAAGAGAATGACCTATAATTCCATACTGCTCATCGACATCCAGAATTTGTAGTAAATCTTCTAAGTCTCTGATTATATCATACCTTAAATTTTTCGAAAGGTTTATTTCTCTCGGATGATCACTTCTACCATGCCCTAATGCATCAAAAGCTACTATATGATAATTAATTTTCAACATCTTAATTTGCGATTTGAAGAAGGAAGCAGATGATGCGAATCCGTGAAGTAGGATGATTGTACAATGATTTGAATCAGGATTAATATTCTCGTAATAAAGATTATAACCCTCTTGGTTCTTGAAATAAGGCATGGATACTAAGAGATCATTATATTTTATATTTCTTGAAATATAGGATTCAAAAAATACTTTTCTAAATCAAAAAAATTACCCTAATCTATATGAGAATAAAGAATAATAAAGAAGAGAATTAGAAATCTTTCGTTAGTCTTTTTTTTTCATACAGATCTAATAACGGTGGCATAAATATCCTATTCAATTTTTTATATGTTTTCACATTCTGTTTGATAGGCTCTTTTGTATCAACAAATCGGACCATATTAGATATAGCTTTTTCAAAACTTCCATAAATCTTAGTACCACAAAATCCTAAGATTGCAGCACCCATAGCAGCGCCATCCTTTTCTTCAGGTATTAAAACTCTCTTTGAAGTTATATCTGCAAGTATTTGTGCCCATAAAGGACTATTCATTGCTCCTCCATCGGCTTTAACTTCTGAGACTTTTAAACCTACCATTGCTTCTATCATTTGGAGATACATTTGAGCACTTAAAGCTGCAGACTCCATAATTGCTCGAATTAAATGAGCTCTCGTGTGATTCCACCCTAAACCATGAATTGTTCCTTTTCTAAACATGTATAAAGGTAATATAAGTAAACCCTCACTACCAGGTGGTACAGTTGATGCTTCATTTGCTAATATATCATAAACATTTATCTTTTTCTCAAAACTTTCTTGGATTTGTAATTGGGAAAAATTTTCTTTAAACCACTTCATAGCAGTTCCCGTTCCAGGCATGCTAGCTTCAATGTTCCATTTTCCCTTAATAGGTGTTGGTATAGAAAATATGGGGATGCCCTCCGGCGGTTTTACAGGATTATCTGCAACAAAATCAACAAAAGTTCCTGTCCCCATAGTAATTTTTGCTTGACCTGTTTCAATAACTCCTAATCCTAAAGCAGAACATTGCTGATCTCCACTACCCATTATAATAGGTATATTATTTGGTAAATTTAGATCTTTAGCAGCATCACTGCTTAGTTCACCAATTACTTCACCAGGGAATTTTATATCAGGCCATAAATCTAAAGGAACATCATACGCTTCTGCTAAGTTTGAATCCCAATTTAACGTTTCCAAATTAAGTATTCCCCAATATCCATTGGTAGGATCAGTTACAATTATTTCACATAATTTATTCAAGATGTATGTGTCTACAAAAGCGATTTTTGCTGTCTTTTCAAATATTTCTGGTTTATTTTTTTTAATCCATAAAATTTTAGGCATTGCTCTTCTGAAGGCACCCTCTTGCTCAACCCAATCTTTCGCACTTGATTCTTCCCTTTCATCCATCCATGTTAGTGCAGGGTGCAAAACATCTCCTTTACCGTCTAAGAATGTTACTGTTAGTCTAAGAAAAGCAGCAGAAATACCTATAATATCATCCACATTTACTTTATGCGAAACTATATTACAAGTTTTTTTTATTGCGTTCCACCAAATGAGAGGATTCTGCTCTGAAATTCCAACTGCTTGTTTAAGGACATCATATTCTTGGTAATCTCTCGCAACTGCTTTTCCGTTGATGTCAAAAATAATAGTCCTCGCTCCAGTTGTTCCCACATCAAATACACATATTAGATCACTCATTAAATCACCTTATAATTGATATTTATAATATTTTTACTAATAACTCGCATAAATCTAATATTTTAATATATGCTTTGTCATCTTCGGTAAGGCCATATTTTAATCCTAATTCACATAGGGGACAAGCAGAGATAAAGATATTTGCACCTGTTTCTTTTAATTCTTTAACTCTGTTTTGTGCTTCCTTTATAGCCAATGATCTATCTGCCCAATGAAGAGTACCACTCCAACCACAACAATGAGTTAATTCTTTATTATTACTAGGTTCGATAAGTTCAATTCCTGGAATTTTACTAAGAATCGATCTTATAGAAGAAATATCATTAAGATTTCTTGCCATAAGACAAGGATCATGGATCGTCACTTTTTTATATTCCTCTGGAATATCTCCATTGATTGATAATCTTCCCTCATCAAATAATTGTGTGATATATTCTACAATGTGAATAATTTTTACATCTATCTTAACACCAATACTTTCATATCGATTAGTTAGCGCTAGTACGCAGCCTGGGCAATCAGAAACTACTAATTTAGCTCCTGTACTTTCGATTAGTTGTTTGTTCTTCTCAGCAAACTCCTTAGCTGTTTCTAGATCTCGAATGTTAAACATAGGACCACTACAACACATCTTTTTTTCCAAGTTTGTTGAGAATTTTATTCCGGCTTTCTGTAAGATTTCAATATTAGCTTGAACTACTTCTGGAAATTTCATCATTTCACATCCAATATAGTAATAAACCTCATCATTTCCGTCAGTTTCGATATTGTTTATTCCCTTTTCCTTGTAGGTCTCATATATGTTATAATCTTCAATTGTTTGTGTTTTCTTTAAGTTTTCAATTCGTGGTTTGAGGTACTCGGGCATTAAACCTTTTTCGGATAAATCATCTCTTACCGTTTCAAGCAATGATACAACTGAGAAGTCAAAAGGACACCAAATCTTACAATTTTCCTCGTTTGAGCATTTATACATTAAATCTATGAATTCTTTATTTGCAGGGTCAGTAGGATCTATTTTTCCTACAGAAAGATAATAACCAATTCTTGCCTTGTATGCAGGACTCAGACTCTCAGTACTTGCAGCTGCAAGGCTTCCACAATCGAATCTACACATATTTGGACATAACATACATTTTATCAAATTATCAATATCTGCATTAAAATCACCTTCGGGGAAGAAATTCTTCTTTCTTTGTCTAAGGTTCTTCATTAATATAGATCTGGTTTCTCTATCAGCTTTTTGAATGAGAGGTGCAATCCATGAATACTTTTTTAAGGTTTCTTCAATACCCATTTAATCATCACCTCGTTTCCAAGTATTTACATAGATTTTACCTGGATTTAAAATGTTATTTGGATCAAGCACTTTCTTAATTTGTCTTAAAGTATTCATACTCTTACCCCATTCTTCATCCATCCAATGCGATCGATTAATCCCGATTCCATGATGGTGAGCAATTGAACCACCCGCCTCCAACACAGCTTTCGTTGTTGTATCCCAGCATTCTTGATAAAATTTTAAATCAGAGCTTCCTCTTGGGGGCACACCACCAAATGAAAAATAGATTCCCACTCCATTTGGGTAAAAATGAGAAACGTGAGCAGTAACCATTAAGATTCCTTTAATTTTATTCATTGAATTTAACACCAAATGATAAATATCCGCTGCATTTTCCCATAATGAAGCTATTTCAATAGTATCAAATACAATTTTGTATGGAGGCATTGATGAAGTCTCAGTAACTCGAAATCTTGTTTCTAACCAATGTTTTATTGGAGATTCACCACATTCTACTCCCTTATTTATTGTGCATTTTTCCCTTGTAATTAATTCTTCTAAGTCAACAAGTTTTGAATTTCCTTCACATATAAAGATAACCATAACTTTCTCTTTTGCTTTATCGATCTCAGGAAAATGTCGTGCGGTTTCAAATTTATCATAAATTCTGATTACAGCAGGATTAATATGCTCTCTTAGAATTTTTCTTACTGCTTCAAACGAATCCTCAATTGTTGAAAAAGCATAGGAAATTAAGCTCTTTTTTTCAGGGAGAGGCCATATTTTTAAAGTTGCTTTAATAACTATACCAAGTGTACCCTCTCCTCCTATGAATAATTTATCGAATTGTGGCCCTGTGGATGCTCTCGGAATTGTTTTAAAACTAATAAGTTCCCCTTGAGGTAATACTAACTCCATCCCTAGCACAATATCTTCAATTTTTCCATATTTAGTACTAAATTGTCCCGCAGCTCGATGTGCAATCCAGCCTCCTAAAGAGGAAATGTATAAAGATTGGGGGATATGCCCAGAAGTGTATCCTTTAGCATTTAAATATCGTTCTAAATTCATCCCATTGATGCCTGCTTCCGCAGTAACCGTTAAATCCTTATCATTTATCTTAATAACTTTATTAAATTTTTTCATATCAATGATAATTCCACCATATAGAGGAATTGCTCCCCCAACTACACCAGAACCCTCACCGTAAGGAACTACAGGAATCTTTTCCTGGTTTGCTAACTTTAAAATCTCACTAATTTGTTCAATCGTTTCAGGCCACGTAATAAAATCAGCAAGTCCTGCAATTTTTCCCTCAAGATCCCAATTAAAACCAATAAGTGTTGAACCTTTTGTATATGCGAGAAGGTCTATTTCTTTTGTAGAAACATTATTCTCACCTAAAATTTCCCTCAGTTCAGATTCAATTCTCGGTTTATCTTTTATTTTGATACGGTTCTCCTTATATATAAGTTCAAAATCTTTAAAATCCATCAAAATCAGAAGTATCCTTTTTTATTGTAGTAAAATGAATAGATTCAATTTATAATTTCTAGTTTCGTTTGATAATTAAAACATGATTTATTACTGAAAAACTCCTTTCTTGAAAAATAATTTAGATATTTCTATTTATTAAAAGAAATTTAGAGATCTATGTATCTAAACTACTTTTTGGGGTACGAAAAATATATTTAGATGTTTTCATTACTTCATTTTAATTAAATTGAGAAGATCTTCTTAAAAAAAAGGATTACTTTTTAATTATAAAAAAAATATTTCTAACTGTGAAATATAGTGGCAGGTATAATGTTTGGTACTTCGGGCATTCGTAGAGTCTTTCAAAATTACAGTGAATCAGATGTGATGTTTACTCCTCAAATGGCTTTAGATGTTGGACTAGCTTTAGGGACATATCTAAAAGGAAAAGGTATCGTAGTCATCGGTAAAGATATTAGAACTTCTGCTTTACCAATAGAATATGCTCTAATTTCAGGGATAGTAAGTACAGGATGTTCTGTAAAAGCCGTAGGGATTGTATCTACTCCAACGTTAGCAATGTCTCTCAAATATTTAAGAGCAGAAGCGGGAGTTATGATTACAGCCAGTCATAATACACCTGAATATATTGGGCTAAAAATCTGGAATCCTTCAGGCATGGGATATACCCCTGATCAGGAGGCAGAAATCGAAAGGATCTATAATGAAAAAGAGTTTATAGAAATTGAATGGGATGAAATAGGAAGAATAACACATGAAACCGATATCAATGATATACATATCTTAGATATCACAAGCAGAGTCAAGTTTGACGGAAGTGGTTTAAGCGTTATTGTTGATCCTGGAAATGGTGCGAGTTGTGAAATTGTTCCACGATTATTAAGCGCTTATAACGTTAAAATTATGACTATCAATTCCCAAATGGACGGAAAATTCCCAGGTAGGAACTCTGAGCCAAGTAAAGAGAATCTAATTCAATTATCTAAATTTCTTAAAAGTTCAGACAAAGAAGATATTGGGATTGCTCTTGACGGTGATGCTGACAGGGTAATATTTTTAGACGAAGATGGGGAAATCGTAGATCCCATACGCCTATTAACTCTTATGGCTAAAAATTATTTAGAAAGATATAAAGGAACTAAGATTTCAGAAGAAAATATGAAAGTTGTTACTGCAATTAATTCATCAAGCTTAATAGAAGATGTATTAAATCCTCTTGGTTGCGAAGTAGTGAGAACTGAAGTTGGGGATATTAAAGTGGCTATCGCCATTAAGGAACAAGGTGGTTTTGTAGGTGGAGAAACATCAGGTACGTATATATGGCCTAGTACCCATCTTGGACCCGATTCGATGGTTACTATCGCTAAAGTACTAAGAATGATTGTTGAGAAGGGAAAACCCTTAAAAGATTTGTTAAAAGAAATTCCAGAATACCCATTTTACGAAACTAAGTTTCGATTGAAAAAAGATATCCCTTTTACAGAGGATATAAACGAAAAAATTATTGAAGAAATGACAGAGTCTTTAGATGCTTTAGGAAAGAAAATAACGAATATCAACAAAATGGACGGAGTTAGACTTGATTACAATGATGGTTGGATTCTTATTAGACGCTCAGGAACGAGTCCTTATTTAAGACTTACTGGTGAATCAAGTGTTGATATAGAATCTTCAGAAGTGGTAAATGATCGCGCGAAGGAAAAAATGGAGAAACTTAATTTAATCTAGTAATATAAAATCTAATAAATTAATAATAAAGAATTTTAAATTAAATTACTATACTTCTTTAATTTCTATTCCTTTTTCTTTAAGGATTTCCTTATTAGCAAGGAGTTCTCTACCAGCGATTTTGTCTAATACATAAGTCAAGTTTCCCCCATTTTCCGAATAAATTTGTCCGTAAGAAATTGGTATATCCGAAGTTGGTTCGTTTATTAACGATTTGGTGATAGATTCAACCTTACGCCCCCCATTAGCTAACAATAAAACTGCTTTTGCTTTATATACTAATTCAGCCCCCATACTGATTGCATATCTAGGGGATTCATCTTTGGTAGCAAAATGACCATCTGAAACAGCATTTTCTACGGTGTTATCGTCAAGTTTCACTAATAAAACGTTGCTTCCTTCAAAAGGGATTCCTGACTCATGGAAAGCAACATGACCACGACCTCCAACACCTATTATATGTAAATCAATACCACCAGCATCCATAATTTTTTGAGCATAGCCTTCTAATATTGATTTTTGAATCCACTTTAAATAATCTGAAGAGGGATTTTTTTTAATAGATATCGATTTACCTGCATCTGTACCCAATTCACTCCAATCATCTGGATGTGCATCAAGTTCATTTATTAATTGTTTCTGATCAATCAAACAACCATAAGGAACCGAAGTTTCGATGAATTTTTTATCAAGAAGACCGAAAAATTCTTGAATCATAAAATAACAATAACTCTCTGGATGTAGCATTCGTTGTTGAGCATTTTCACCAGGGAGGCCAACATATTCATCAAGGTTGAAGCTACGAATCCGAGAGCTGTCATAGTCTCCAGAATTAGCCATCCGAGCTAATTTTTTATACATACCAGTAGGTGAATTTCCTGTTGCTAGCCCAAAAATAAATTCATTTTTTTCTTCTAATGTTTGTATAATATTTTCTTTCACTATTTCAGCAGCTACTTCACTCATGTGATCGAAATCTCTTGTTATAATAACACTAATTGTCATAATTTTTTGTCGTTTTAATAAGTATAACAATAAAAATTATTACTTCAATATAAAAATTAATATATATATAAATAAACTTCAACTCCTTTAAAGAAATATTATCCCAAAGAGTTTTATTGTGAATTCCTCATCCTAAAAAAGAAAATACAGTATCCTCTTTTGAACGTTAACAAAATTGTTCTTTAAATCGACTATACCTCAAACTAACAAATAATAAATGAAATATTAATATATTTTCAACAATTAAGAATCTCAATGTGTGGTATATTCGGTATTATAACCAACGAAGCTAATATCTCCTTAGGAAAAATTGTTCTTGAAGGAATCAAGCGTTTAGAATATCGAGGTTACGATTCATGTGGAATCGTTTCTCTTTCTAATTCAAAATTGTATATTAAAAAAGATTCAGGAAAAATTGAGGAGATCCAAAAAAAAATTAACTTAGCAGATTTTCCAAATGGCTCTAAAATTGCTCTTGCGCATACAAGATGGGCTACTCATGGTGCTCCGACTAAAAACAACAGTCACCCACATTTAGATTGCTCAAGTAAAATTGCAGTTGTTCATAATGGAATAATAGAGAATTTCATAGAATTGCGAAAAAAACTCATCGATCAAGGACATATTTTTAAGTCTGATACAGACACTGAAATTATTCCACATTTAATTGAGAATGAGATGAAAAAGGGTTTAAAATTCAAAGATTCTGTAATTGAAGCATTAAAATTGTGTAAAGGAGCATATGGACTAGCAATATGTCATGTCGATTATCCCGACTATTTTATCGTTGCGAGAAAAGAATCTCCTTTGGTTATTGGTATAGAAGAGGGAAAAACAACTTATTGTGCTTCTGATATCCCCGCATTTTTACCTTTGACAAGAAAATGCTACATAATGGAAGATGACGAACTTGCTATTTTAAAAGCAGGAGACGTTGAATTCTTTGATCTTAAAACTAATAAAAAAATTAAGAAAGAAGTAGAATTAATTGAATGGAGTATTGACGCAGCAGAAAAAGGTGGCTATGAACATTTTATGCTAAAAGAAATTTATGAAGAACCAACTGCGATGAGAAGTACAATGAAGATTTCTAACGAGCTCTTACGAATATTTGCCATTATATTATGGTCAGCAGAAAATATCTATATCACCGCAGCTGGCACTTCTTTTTACGCTTCATTGGCCGGAAAACATATTATAACACACTTTTTGGGCAAATATATTCAAGCCATTGAGTGCTCAGAGTTTCAAACACAATTATCTAATTCACTAAAAGACAATTCTGTGATAATCGCACTTTCACAATCAGGTGAAACAATAGATACTATCGAAGCAGTTAGATGGGCAAGAGAGAGAAAAAATGTAAAAATATTAACAATTACAAACGTTGTAGGTTCCTCGCTTACTAGGTATTCCGATCATGTTATTGTGACTCAAGCAGGACCTGAGATTGGTGTGGCTGCAACCAAAACATATGTCACTCAAGTACTCACTATGGGCTTAATTTCAATAGAAATAGCAAAACTAAGAAAAGTAATATCAGAGTCAGAAATCGAACTGTATCAAAATGCTTTAGAATCAACACCTCAAATTATTGAAAATTTTTTAGAAAGTAATATAGAATTAATTAAAAATACTGTAAATACATTAGAAAAAAGTGCCAATTTTTTCTTCTTAGCAAGAGGTATCTCAATTGCTACCGCAAAAGAAGGAGGTTTAAAGCTAAAAGAAGTAGCATGTCGTTTTATTGAAGGATACTCCGCAGCGCATGCTAAACATGGACCAATTTCTTTAGTTAGGGAAGGCTTTCCTATCATATTTATTGCTCCTCCAGATGAGACATATGGACGGTTAATTGGGAATGTAATGGAATTCAAAGCAAGAGGAGGCAAAATTATTTCATTAGTTGTTGAAAGTGATGAAACCATCTCTGAATTAAGTGATATCTCAATCCGAATACCCCAACCTGGGACGAAATATTATAATATATTCACCCCAATAACATTTACTCCTGCTTTACAATTATTAGCATATTATGCAGCTTTACTTCAAGGATTAGACCCGGACAAACCACTTAATCTATCTAAAACAGTTACGGTTCATTGAAATTATCTTTTTATTCAAACAAAGTAGTAGTAGATAAAAAACCGATTTTAAATATAAGAAGGAAGATGCTTTAAAATAGTATTTCGTGTTTTTTCAACTATACTTAAAAGCCATAAAGTCCCAACTTCTCTACTATCACTACTTAAATTTTTTATTGCAGTGATGTAATCCTTACTGGTAATATTTATGTTCTTTAAAAACTCATCTCTCTTGGTTTCATCACCAGAAAATGATAAACATTTATTAAAACCATTCTCTATTTTTTGAATATTCTCAAAGAGTTCTCTTTTTTGATTTATCAACTCTTCTGATGCTTTGTTACCCATTATCGATTTATATAATTCTAATGATTTTTCCATCTTATTCGCCAGTTGTTTGAATCTTTTAATTCTCTCATTGATAATAATCTCAATCTTTTCAAGCGCACTTTCATAAAGAAATTTTTCTTTATCACTTCCTTGATAAAACTTAGATCTTACATTGAGGTACCATTGTCTAAGAGCGATTATATTTGCTATATATTCAATAGAATTTATGACTCTTCTTTTAACACTCGAATATAGTCCGGGGTGGAAGTCAATATCTTCCCTTTGAGGTTCTTTACCCATTAAAAGCTTATGTCCTTGGGGACAATCTCCTCTGTAAATAACACCTGCTGCAATTACTGTACTATATCCAATCCGACTTGGTCCTACCATTCCACCTTGTCCTCCTAAGAAGATTGGAGGTTGATCAACCATAACACCATGAGCTACATCTCCAACCAAAGATGCTGTTGCTTTATCTTGATTAGGAGTGTAATTGAAATGAATATATGAACTACCAACCTCACTGTGGTTTGTTCGGCTTGTCCCACCTGCCATTAAAATATCACAAAAATTTATAATGCTTCCTAATGTAACAAAAGGAAAAAGAATTGTTTGTTTAAGGCCAACTGTATGAGCGCCATTTGCTTCCTCCTCTAGGAGACATCCTTCCCGGACTTCAGCACCATCACCCATATTCACAGAATCAAGAAACGTTGATCCTTCAAAATAACCCCCTTTTAAATCAACAGTCTTTCCTAATTGACAATTCTTAATAGTAACTGGAGATCTACTACCTAAGGTTACTCCCGCCATAATTAGTGTCTTTTTGCCAAATATTTTACATCCCGAATGTATCGTAACATCCTCAGATGATATTAGATTAATATCGACTTCTTCCCCTATTTCCACTGAAGAAGGATTCGGTATTTTGACACCTTTTTCAATTAAAGCATTAGTTAATGAGTTATTATTATCTACCATTTTATTACATCTCTTTTCTGGATCAAATTTCTTATTTACTTAGTAAAAATAATTTCTACCTACTAATAAAGCTTTTTTTCGTATTCCTTCCAGATTTACGCATTATTATACACTTTTCTTAATGATCCCTTTTTTTGGATCATGGTAATAAATAGTATTTGGTGGAATATCCTCGTTTACTATTGTATTTGCTCCGATTCGTGAATTTTCATAAATGATTTTACCTGCCATTATACGTACATTTATCCCTGATTTAACATTTGGTCCAATAATAGCACCTAATTTTTTTCTTTTTGAATCAACTAAATAACCTTTAATATTCACCTTAACGTTCTTATCATCAAATGTCGAATTCGCAACTTTAGTTCCTGTTCCCAGATTTACATTCTCACAGATAATTGTATCTCCTATATTATTACCGTTTGGGATCGTCGTATTCGATAATATAATAGAATTTTTAATTTCACTCATACCAATGTGACAATCATTAGCAATGAAGGTATATGGTCTTATAAATGAATTAGGTCCAACTACATTGTTATTTCCAATATAACAAGGACCCTCAATAATAGAATTAGAACGAATGGTTGTTCCTTTCCCAATATATACGTTCCCTGAGATTTGAACATTTTCTTCAATCTCACCTAATATTTCAGTATCAATTTTATCTAATAGATAACTATTGGCGTCTAGAAACTGCCAAGGAAATCCTACATCTCCCCAGTAATAATTTTCTATTTTGTATCCTGCAATCTTTCCTTTTAATTGATTTATTATAATT
>JAGXNR010000031.1 GCA_019894875.1 Promethearchaeota archaeon
GATAATACTAGTGAGAAACATAATAATATAAATGGGGAAAATTCTATATCAGTTTCGGTATATTTGGGCTTATTTTTCAGAAATTTCGGAATAAAGCCAATCATGGTTGTTCTTTCAATAATTATGGGCTTTCACATTTCTAGTGATACACAAGTAGGTTTTTTGATAGGTTTAAATTTCTTAATTCAAGTCGCCTTAATGCTTATAATAGGTCATATTATTTCAGAAAAAAATGAGAAACTAATACTAATCCTCGGATATTTCTTTAGTACGATAGCGATAATAGGATATATTATTTCAAATAGTTTTTTTAGCTTTTTAATCTCACAGATTTTTATTGCGTTCAGTTATTCAATGTTTTTATAGGAGGTCTTCTATTTAGTTATTTATTACTAGTCTTCAACTCAAACTATTACAGTGTGATGTATTTTATGATTCTATTTCCTTTACTTTCTTCAGTAAGTATATTATTGAAGTTTAAGCAACGTTCAAAAGAAAAACATTAGGTAGAAAAAAACTATTTAGTATTCCAAAAAGGATTTAAGGTTTGAATGAGAGCTTTGGGTTTATCAGGAACAATTTCTAATTCCTCTCTTAACCATTCTGAAATCCACTTACTTTTAGCTTGAAAACGACTATCGAGAAATATTATAGCTCCTTTATCCGTAATTTTTCTTATCGGTCTACCAGAAGCCTGATTTGCTCTTTGAATTGCGGGATATAAGTATGCAAAGTTCCACCCTTGTTGTCTAAAAACTTTATCATAATATTTAATTTTTGCATTCAATCTCGGAGTAGGTAAATGGTAAGGTATGCCTGCTATAACAACAGAGTTCATATAATTTCCGGGATAATCTTCTCCTTCTGAATTCCTCCCTCCACATACACCAAGTAAAACTGCGCCTCCGTTTGAGCCCATTGTTTTAAATTGATCTACCATTGTGTTATTTTCCGACGCAGTCAATCCAGGGGCTTCTTTAAAAAAACTTTTATTGTTTTTTTGGGCAATTTCTTTTATCCCATTAGAAAGAAGACCCTTAAGTATTTGGTATGAGGCACAAAAAATACCAACATTTGCAGGTGTACAAGCTAAAACTTCGTTGATTTTATTGACCATTTTCTCAAACATTTCAGGAGTTCTATTATCCCGTGCCGTATCTACACCATCAACAATAATAGCTTTAATATTTTTTTTTGGGAAAGGAGAATCTGCAATAATACCATTGTAACTTTTACCGCTTTCATTCAGTCCCATTAAATTATTATAAACAAGTGGATTTACTGTTCCAGAAAGGTTTAAAGTGGTATATACAGATTTTAAGATTGGAATTACGATTTCTCTTGGATCCAAGGCCACAATCTCTAAAGAAAGTGATTTTTTTCCTTTAGCTAGTTTAACGGTAAAACAGAAAAAATAATTTTCGAGGTTATATGTTTTTAGCCATTTTAACCAAAACTCAGAGAAAGAACCTAAGTAATCTCTTGAAATTTGACCATTTGAGTTTTTTTCATCATGCACTGAAATGCTGAATTCCAGCGTCTCTTCAATTAGATTCTTAAATTCATTTAGGTCTCTGATATTCAGTTCTTTAAAGAGGATTTTTAAATATGTAATTGGATCCACTACCTGTTCCCCAATGTGTAAACTATTTTTTTTCTCATTGAAGTGATCCAATAAGGTTCCTATAAATCTTTGCATTAATCGTGGTGATCTATACATCTCTAGGTCTTTTAAACATAATCTCAATGAATAAGGTGTTATTCTATTAGAATTAACTTCTGTCGCTACATCGATTATATTATGACATTCATCGAGAACTAAAATACAATTTTCTAATTCTTGATCAACAAACTGTAAAAAAATATCCCGAATGTAGGGATTGAAAATCCATTGATAATTACAGATAATAACTTTCATTTCTTTTAGTAAGAATTTACATAGAAAATAAGGACAAATATTCTCATCTCTACAAAAATCTATAAGTTCCTCGGCATCTATAGGTTTGCTGAATATCTCTGGTGCAATTTTTATCGGATTCTCTACTTTTCCCCTTTTTTTTATCAGAGTTGCAAAGTGCGAACAGCTTCTGTTTTTTCTTAAATCTGCACAAACTGACATTGAGTCCTTTGGATTCAATTTTAGGCTTAATAAAGTTTGATTAAGGCACATTTCATTTCTTCCTCTAATTGAAAGACCATTTAGTTTTATCCCAAGATTATCACTTTCAATTTTTTGAGAGATCTTAATTAATTCTTTAATAACTCTTCTATTTTGAGAGTGTGTTCGGCACATGTATATAATCTTTAGATCTTTCTCATAAGCTAAAGATAGGAGTCCGCTTAAAGCAATAATTGTTTTTCCAGCACCATTTGGAGCTACTAATAAAATATTTTTTCTTGATTTTGAGTCTACTTCAATTTGTTTGATAATTTTTTCTTGTTCTCTTCTAAATTGATCGTACGGGAAAAAAGATAAGTAATTTATTTTTGTACACCTAAATTCTAATTAACTAAGCCTTACATTTTTTAGTATTTTTAAATTTTATATTGCCAAAGGGTATAAAAATTTATTCAATTACCAATATTAATCGTGTAATATTGGTTTTCTAGCAGCTTGGACTGCATCTAAGCGTTTAATTGGAGTATTATGAGGTGCAGTTTTTAATAAGGTAGGGTTAGATTCTGCTTCTTGGTATATTTTTCCCATTACTTCAGAGAAATAATCCAATGAGGCTTTTGATTCAGTTTCAGTGGGTTCAATCATTAGGGCACCCTGCACCACTAGAGGAAAGTAGACAGTTGGGGCATATATTCCATAATCAAGAATTCTTTTAGCAACGTCTTCAGCTGTTACATCATTAGGTAAGTTTCGATCATTTATTACGAATTCATGCTGACAAGTTCGATCATATGGTAGAAAGTATTTGTTTTGCAAAATTACTCTTAAATAATTGGCATTTAACACGGAGATACACCCCACTCTTCTCAATCCCTCAGCACCTAATGCTAATATATAAGCATAAGCTCGAATGATTATACCAAAATTTCCCCAAAACGCTTTAATTCTACCGATAGAATTAGTATTACTTTCTTGACAAGCTAAACCTTTTTCAGTTGATATTATGCATGGTCCTGGAAGAAAAGGGGTAAGCTCATCTATTACACCTATTGGACCTGAACCTGGACCTCCACCGCCATGTGGTGTTGAAAAGGTTTTATGTAAATTCAGGTGGATAATATCAAATCCCATATCTCTTGGTCTACAAATACCTAAGATAGGATTCAAATTGGCACCATCATAATAGCAAAGACCACCATTATCATGAACGATTTTAGTAATTTTCTTAATTTGTTGATCAAAGATTCCTAAAGTATTTGGATTAGTTAACATAATCCCCGCAACATCACCTTCTGCCATTGCATACTCTAAATGATCAAGTGGAACTTCTCCACGTTTGTTTGATTTTAATTCTATTATTGAGAATCCTGCCATTTTTGCTGATGCAGGATTAGTACCATGAGCAGAGTCTGGCACAATTATTTTATTTTTTTTAATTCCCTTTGATTCAAAATACTTTTTTATAATTAGTAATCCTGCTAATTCACCGTGCGCTCCAGCTGCGGGTTGAAGTGAAAATCCATCCATCCCGGTTATTTCCCCAAGTAATTTTGAGATATTATATAATACTTCAATGGATCCTTGATTTTCTTCTTGAAGTGGATGAATTTGGGTGAAGCCTTTTAATCTTTCGACTATTTCATTAATTTTTGGGTTGTATTTCATGGTACATGAACCAAGAGGATATATTCCTGTGTCTACACCGTAATTATTCTGGCTTAAATTTACAAAATGACGTACAATTTCAATTTCCGGTATATTAGGAATGGGGATACTTTCTCTAATTAAAGATTTAGGAATGATTTCTTGGAGATCTACAACCTCAACATCCATCCTTGGTGTATAATTACGTTGTATTTCATCAATTCCTTTATCAAAAATTGTATTAGATCTCACATTGATCCCTCCTCTGAATTTTTTTTTAATGCCCTTTGAGTTGCCAAAATAAAGCGTTTGAGGGAATCCTTTGAATTCATTTCAGTAACACACACCAACGCAACATGGTGCATATCAGGATAATATTTTGAAATTTTCAAGGGGGGTAATAAATCGAGTTTCTTACACTCTGAAATGAGAGAATCAATATTTGGGCATTTAAGTAGAAACTCATTGTATGTTGGTTTTTGGTTTAGAATTTTGTATCCAGGAACTTTAGTAAGTTCTTGTTTCAGGAAATATGCCTTTTGAAAATTTTGAGATGCAATTTCTTTTAAACCTCCTTCTCCCATTGCTAAGAGGTAAGTTAATGCTGCCAATGAACATAATGCTTGATTCGTACATATATTAGAACTGGCTTTTTCACGCCGAATATGTTGTTCACGTGTTTGTAGAGTTAAAATAAAACCTTCTCTCGATCCGTTTATTTCTTTAGTTTTTCCTATTAATCTACCAGGTAACTTTCTTAAATATTTCTGTTTAGCAGTAAAAATTCCTAAACCGGGGCCTCCAAATGAGGGACTAATCCCAAAAGATTGTCCTTCAGACACAAAAATATCGATTCCCATTGAACCTGGAGGTTTTAACACGCCTAAACAAGTTGGGTCAGTCATTACTTGAATTATTAAACAACTAGGTGATACTTCTTTAACATTTTTGACTAACCCTGATATATCTTCTATATCACCAAAGAAATTAGGACTCTGGAATAAAACGGCAGCAACATCTTCATTTAAATCGTCTAATAAAGAGCCTTCTTTGGTAATTTTGGAGTTAATATTCTGACCCCAACAATAGGTTTTAACAACCTCAATGTATTCTGGATGAATTCCCTCAAGCAGGATTATAGTTTTTTTATTAGTTATGAGTGTAGCCATAATAGCTGCTTCAGCAAGAGCCGTAGAGCCATCATACATGCTTGCATTAGCGACATCCATTTGAGTTAAGCGGGAAATTATTGTTTGATATTCATAAATGGCTTGCAAATACCCTTGACTTGCTTCTGCTTGATAAGGTGTGTATGAAGTGTAAAATTCTGATCTTGAAATAACGAAATCTACAAGCGAAGGGACGTAATGGAAATACACACCTGCTCCTAGGAAGGCGTTTGAGTAAACTCTGTTCTTTTTCGAGATTCTTTCCATATGTCGTAAAAGATCCGGTTCAGATAAACCTGGAGGTATGTTTAATTTTTCAATAATCAGATCTTTAGGAATATCGTGAAATAATTCTTCTAAATTAGAAACACCAATTACTCTTAGCATCTCAGAAATTGTTTTACTATCGTGGGGTACAAAATCCATATGACTTATTTCAACTCCATTATTTACACTTCAAACCATAAATTTAGCGAAGAAAAGAAATAAAATATTATTGTTCTTCTAATTTAACTAATTCTTTGTATTCTTCAACAGATATAAGTTCATCAATTTCATTAGTATGAGTAATTTTAATTTTCATCATCCATCCACCGTCATAAGGGGTACTGTTAGCTAGTTCAGGATTATCCGCAAGTTGTTTATTTATTTCCATGATTTCCCCAGATAATGGCATTAATAGATCTCCTACTGCTTTTACGGATTCAATTTCACCAGCGTTGCTTCCTTTTTCAAAAATCATCCCGACTTCTGGGAGTTCAACAAAAACAATATCACCTAATTGATGTTGAGCGTAATCTGTAATCCCAACTATAGCAATGTTATTGTCAATTCTCACCCATTCATGAGATGTTGTGTATATTAAATCGCTTGGAAATTCATAACTCATTTGTATTCACATATTCTCTTTGATTCTTTTCTATTTACACATTGCGATAAAAAGGAGTAGAAACTATGATCCCTTTTAATAACTTACCACGAATTTCAATTTCTAATTCAGTTCCTACTTCTTTAAACGGGGTTTTTACCAATCCTAAACCGATAGTCTTCTTAAGAGTTGGTGAATATCCACCAGAAGTAACATATCCAATTTCATTACTATTTTTAAAGATTTTATAGTTCTGGCGAATGATTCCTTTATCAAGTAAATTGAGACCTACTAAAGTTCTTTCTGTACCTTTAGATTTCTGTTTTAATAAAATATCCTTCCCGATATAGTCAATTCCTTCTTTAGGTTTTACTACCCAGTTCAATCCTGCTTCAATAGGAGTAATTGTATCGCTAATTTCATGCCCATACAATGAATAGGCTGCTTCTAATCTCAATGAATCTCTCGCGCCTAAACCGGCTGGGCTAGCACCGGTCTTCAATAAGTCGTTCCATAATTCTATTGAATAATCCTTTTCAAATGAAATTTCAAATCCTCTTTCTCCAGTATATCCCGTTCTAGCTAAAAAGATAGATGCGTCATTTAGTTTACAGTGTTTAAAATAGAACCTTTTTAATTCAGATAGATCTATATCTACAAGTGACTGAAGAAGATCGTCTGATTTAGGGCCTTGAAATGCTAAACGACTTCGCTTTGAAGTTAGATTTTGAATTTTTACGTCTTCTCCTTTAATATGGTCATTAAGCCACTGAAAATCCTTTTGTATGTTCCCCGCATTTACAATTATTCTAAATAGATTCCTACTCTCTTCATAGTAAAATACATCATCAACAACAGTCCCATTCTCATAGCACATGCAAGAATATTGACCTTTAGATTCTTCTAATAAATTTAAATCGTTTACCATGATATTTTGAAGGAAAGGGAATACATCCTTACCGGAAAGTAAAAATTCTCCCATATGAGAAATATCAAACACTCCTGCATTAGAGCGAACGGCCTCATGCTCCTTAATTATGCTCTCATATTGAATTGGCATTAACCAACCAGAAAAATTTACCATTCGCGCACCAAGATTTTGGTGAATCTCGTAAAGAGGTGTTCTGTTGTTAAGGTTATTTTGTCTGTCCACTATTTCTACACTATTTTGCTATTACTTAATGTGTATTAGGTATCTTGTAGAATAAAATAGTATGAGTAATTTAAATTTTTAGAGTTTAGGTTAGAAGTTAGCCTTTGAATTCACTAAACAAGATTTAAACATTAAGAAGGAGCTAAATGTAAGAGTGATATAATCATAAAAGTTTAATTATTAAGTTGATTTTAATTAAGAAATGAGTGAGGATAATATCAAGGAATATTTTTTACCAATTAGAGATTTAATTAATGAAAATTTTATACGAGATGTCATAACCTTTACTTTCATTTTTATATTAATAAACACTCAAGGATGGGATAATATATTTCTATTATTATTTCCACTTATCACTTTTGGTTTTTCACTGTTTTTTAGAATTCTCAATACAAATAAATGGAGAACTGAATTTGAAAATAGCCTTATTATTTATAATCCTTTAGGTTTAGAGAAAAAACATGCTAATCGTCTATTTTTTTCTGCGCTCTTTCAACTTATTTTACTATTTTGGATAGGCGCTGAGTCTTTATATCATCCGCATTTAGTCGAAGGTTACTTTTTATATTTTAATTTGTTATTATTCTTTTTATTTTCTTTTGGTTTTTTTTGGATTTTTATTGATTTATGGAAATATTCAAGAATAGAAATTAATTCCGATGAGAAGCTAAATAGAAGTTCATTAATCCATAAATCCAATCATTCGGTTAATGATAAGAATGTGTTATCTTTTCTCAGTGTTAAAAATTTTAAAATAATTAGTATAATAAATTTCTTAGGATTTTTAGTTTTAAATATTATTAATTCACTATATACATTCTTGATATTAATTAATCCTTCTCTTGGTATCCCTATAAATCTTCCAGGGACGGGGAGTATGGGCTCAGAACCCCTAAGAATTTCTGTGCTTTTTCATATCTTACTTCTTATTTCACCTCTCTTAACTGTTAGTTCATTAGTTTTAAATTACAGACAGGTAAATAGATTTAATCGAGAAAGTTTAGACAAAATAATAAAAACATTTCCCCCTAACATTCAAATACAAATTATTGAAAATCTTAAAGGATTAAGTGAAAAGATAAAAGAGCAATTGAAAATTGAATAAGGATTTCTTATAATTAAATTATTTTTTGATTTTAGACAAGATAGGTCATACAATTCCTTGTTTTTTTAAAATTAACCTTGTTAATGTCTCAAATATTTTTTTGTTATTTTCCCCGCTCTTCGAGGAAGTCTCAAAGAAACGTTCAATCTTGTGTTTCTCTTTAAATTCTTCGGCATGAGAAATTTCTACACTTCGACGAATATCCGCTAAATCTAATTTTTCTCCAATGAGAATGAAGACTGGATTAACGGCATTATTCTTTACGATGCCATACCATTCTTCTAAACTCTCAAAACTTGTTCGACGAGTAATATCATAACATAATAAACATCCAGTAGCACCTTGTGCATAATTGGGAAGAAAAATTCGAAAACGCCTTTCACCTGCAAAATCCCAGATCTGGAGATTGGCTGACACCGAATCGCTTACCAAGATGTTAATCATAGCCAGGTCAGTCCCAATTGTTATACGCTGTGGAATGAACTTCCCCGTAGTCAATCTCTGTACCATTGTACTTTTTCCTATACCCCCGTCTCCTACAATGACTACTTTGAATAAAAGTTTCCGCGATGCCATTATTATCTTAATAAATCAATTAGGTAAAATTGTTAATATTAATACATTCTTTATTGATAAATAATTTTTCTTATTATAATTATCAAATGGACCATCTTAATATTTAAACTGCTTGATATTTATCGAATCTCTAAATAATGTGAGAATTTGAAGTTAATGAAGATAATTAGAATACTTTTTCGATTGTAAGAGAGATAAAATAAAAGTAAATATAAAAAGAAATAAGAATAATGAAATTTTTAATTTATTCTTCCAGAATATCTTTTAACTCATCAACATTAAGACTTAGGTAGTTAGCTTTTACTAAATCTTTACCTAGAAGAGTTAAGAAATTCTTTTTGCGTTTTTTATTTAGAAATTTCTTCATTTCAGATAAATCAGGATTTGGGTCAGTAATTTCAATTAGTTTCTTTTCAATAGCAGAATCAACGACTTTTTGACCTACATCAGTTCTAATTATTAAAAATGCTTCCCCAGAGCCTTTAGGGGCACCCCAAGGAGAATAAGAAATGTCTGAGAATTCCCCAGAAAAATCAGTACAATATTTACAACCTGTCATCCCACCAGAGGAACAAGCAAAAGCTATACGTAAAGATGTTCTCTCCGCTCCTGTGTTGAAATCTGAAACAAGAATCTTTGCTAATCCTTGGAAATGGCATGGATTACCGATTATTCCAATATCACGTTTATAATCTTTATAGGCTTTCCCAATGCCGGTAATTAATGGGCCTGCATTATCCATTGTGGCTTTTGGGATAAAATTTTTTGCATCTTTCGCATTATCGACTACAACCGGAAAGGCAACAGGGGGTTTTTTGCTTTTTGGTTCACTTAAAACCATATGCTTTACAACCCCTGATTCGAAAGCAGCTACAACAAGATTATATAATATTTCATCTTTATTTTTGGATTTCACTTGAACGATGTCTTTATAGACTCCAGCTGCTAAATCAATTCGGGTTTTTCCAAATAATTTCTGTTCAATTTCGGATATCGGTAGAAAAGATCTTGGGCATGCATTATAACATAATCCTATAGTTTCAGCACATTCATCCACTACATATGCTTCTCCAGTATCTTGGTTAAAGTCCATGTGTGGGCAAAAGGCGTATCATGCGGTTTCCCTAAGCGAGAAAATCGATACATGAGCCACAGTGAATACATAACCCACTATATATTACTTCATTTTCGAGATCTTGACTCGATTTTTCAATCTTCATTTTGATCAATCTTTTTTTTTTTTTTTTTGGTGTGAAACTTCACACTAAAAATATAATTGCATAAATAAGGTATTGCTTTTAACAATTGCTTTTAATGATTTATGCTTCAAAGATCTAGAAAAGAAAAAAAATTTTAGAAATCGAGATGAATACTAAAATCGAGGAAGCATATGCTCTAGCTTCTAAAAAATATGATGATTTGGGTATAGATACTGATAAATTATTAGACATTTTATTAGAGATCCCAATTTCTGTTAATGCATGGCAAGGTGATGATGTTGGGGGATTTGAAAGACCAAATGCAGAGTTAAGTGGGGGTGGGATCATTGCTACAGGAAATTATCCGGGTAAAGCAAGAAATATTCAAGAACTTCAAATGGATTTAGAAAAGGCATTATCTCTTATTCCGGGTAATCATCGTGTAAACCTACATTCTTTCCATGGGGATTTTGGGGGAAAATTTGTGGAACGAGATAAGTACACACCCGAACACTTCCAGAGATGGATCGATTGGGCTAATGAAAGAAATTTAAAATTGGATTTAAATAGTACACTCTTTTCTCATTCGAAAGCAAATGACGGTTTTACTTTAAGCAGTAAATCAAATGAAATCCGTCAGTTTTGGATTGATCATGTATGTAGATGTAGAGAAATAAGTGTTGAAATAGGGAAACAGTTAAAAAGTCCCTGTATACACAATATTTGGATTCCTGATGGTTTAAAAGATATCCCCATAGATAGAAAAGGATATAGAGAATTATTAAAAAATTCCCTAGATCAGATACTCCAAAAAAAATATTCTTCTTCAGCAATGAAAGATACAATTGAAGGAAAACTTTTTGGTATCGGTAGTGAAGCCTTTGTAGTTGGTAGCCATGAATTTTATTTAAGTTATGCCATTGCCAATCAGATTATGTTAACTCTTGATACGGGACACTTTCATCCTACAGAATCTGTAGGAGATAAAATTTCAGCAATTCTTCCATTCATCCCTGAATTATTAATACATATTAGTCGTGGTATAAGATGGGACAGTGATCATGTAGTGATATTGAGTGACGATTTGATTCAACTAACTGAAGAAATTGTAAGGAGTAATGCAATAGATAGAATAAATCTAGGATTAGATTATTTTGATGCTTCCATTAATCGTGTGGGTGCTTGGGTGATTGGAACTCGAGCGGTTCAAAAGGGCTTATTGTATGCGATGCTTCAACCTTGGGCTATTTTAAAGGAATATGAAGAGAAAGGTAAATATTTCCAACGTCTCGCTCTGCTTGAAGAATTAAAATCTCTTCCATATGGATCTGTGTGGGACTTCCTCTGTTTAAAAAATGATGTTCCAGTAGGGATTTCTTGGATTAAGGAAATTGAGAAATATGATGAGAGAGTTTTAAGAAAGAGAAGCTAATTAAAAGAGACTAACCTTCCTCATCTGATTCATCTAGTAAACTAGAGCAAGTCTCGTCTAGTTTTTTTATAATATGATCTCGATCCTTCCAAGTTATCCATGTATTTCCTGATTTTTCAAAATGAAACCCGTCGTATTCTTCTTTGACTTTTGCTAGGGTTTTTTTAATAAAACTCCAAGAAAAGCCCGTATCTTCAACTACTTTCGCAATAGCAACAGGATGATTGATTTCCAGTTTTTCATTGAAATAATCAATAATTTTTTCGAATCCCGTTTTAGGGGTTTTTTCTACCTTTGACATAAGATAAAATTTTGTTTAATACTTCTATATAAAATAGATTAATATTTATTTAAAGTGTGATCAGTCATTTTCTGTAGTTTCAATTTCATTTTTCCCTTCTCTATGTGCGATAATCGAATGGATGCCAAAAAATAAAGTAAATAATATAAAGATTATCAGAATAAACACATCTAATTTATCAACAAGAGGCACATCTAATCCTTGGAAATTAGGAAAAACTTTGGTAAATTGAGCAATCAATTTCATGAGAATTACAAATATTGATAATGTTTCAGCTCTGACGATCTTGAATTTGTTCTCTAAATACTCTATTTTATCAAAAACAGACCCTATGATATAAATAAATAGAAAGAGGTCGATTAAAAAGCTGGTCCATTCAAACCCGATAGTATCCGGGAATATAGCTTCGGCAATTAAGTCTATTATGATGTAGAGAATATAGAAAAAGGTTAAGACAAAAAATAGAGTGATATAAGCAGCAAATTTCTTTACAACTACTAGTCTAGCGATTACAATTACAATTAAAATAACATTTACCCAAAAAACAATCCGAAAAATATTTGCACTATTTCTAGCTGCTACTGGAAATTTGTTACCAAAGTAATTCCATGTAAAAATAAAAATTAGACCCGTAAGGAGTCCAAAACATATAAATTCAATTATTCTTGAGTAAGTGTTATATTTTTCATTTTTATAGAGAATATCATCAAATTTTGTTGAGGAATCCATACAAAGTTTGAAAGCAAAAAAGATAGTGAGGAGTTGATTAGCGATTAAACACACCAAGGAAAATAGGATAAGGAAACCTTTAAAAATGATTACTGTAGGTACTGAGATGGCAAAAACAATTAAAATGATATAATTGGGCAATTTTTCTATTGGTTTAAATAGAGAAATTGTAAGCAAAAGAACGTTAAATCCTACCAATATCCCAATGAATACGAAAAGAAATTGAAAAAATTGAGGTACTGAAGTTAAAGTACGACCAAATATAATTAAAAACCAGGAAATTATGAAAGATATCAAAATTATAACATAAAGAGGTTTTCTAAAAAAATCCTTAAGTCCATTTATAAACGACATAATATCTTTATCCATTCACTTATTTTAAATTACTTATAGTAAATTTTATAAAAATTTTATGGAAATAATTTAACATCTAAAGCTTATTACTATCATATCTATTTTCTCATATCAAGAAATTTGCCTGTTTTCAATAAATTACATGGTTTTACATAATTTATACCTGTTTCTTCTACAAAATCTTCCAGCAATCCTATCCATTTTTGATAATTTCTCTTTCCCGGCCCAAAAGGTCCCGGTAAATTCATTCCGGCCATAATTGTATCATCAATTGTTTTATACCCCTTTACAATCCCTTCCTCTAGAAGTTTGCATCCTTCATTCAATTGTATCGCCATAAAAAGCTCAATATTAAAAAGTCCAGCTTTTTTTTCTTTTGAAATAATTGGCTTCCCTTGTTTCCATTCAAAAAAACCTTTCCCTGTTTTTCTTCCTAATTTTCCATCCTTTACTAGTCCGGTTATAGTCATACATGGGGAAAATTCTGGAGAAAGTTTTTCAGCAAAATAATTCATAGTATTATAAACTACATCAAGCCCTAAATAATCCAATTTGGCAAATGGTCCAATTTCTGCTATAGCCTCTGCATCTGCATCTATTTCTTCCAGAGGGATTCTATTTTCAATCGAATATTCAAGAAGCCATTTTAAATAAATGCTAGTTGAGAGCATTAGTCTATTTACAATAAAACCAGGACTTTCTTTTTGAAGAAGTGGTAAAAATCGTTTTCCCCGGAGTGCAGGAAATCTCTTACAAACCTCTTGCGTAATATTTATGGTACTATCTGAAGTTTCCTCTCCTCTTATAATTTCAATTAACCGAAGAACAACAATTGGTGTAAAAAAATGACATCCAATAACTTTATCCGGTTTTCCAGATGAAGAGGCTATTTCTGTTATGCTCATTGTGGAAGTGTTAGTTGCTAATATTGCATGTTCTGGACTCAACATCCCCAATCTCTCAAATAGGTCCTGTTTGAGTTCCATAATTTCAGGAATCACCTCGATAATAAAATCTGCTTGAGACACTGCTTTTTCCAGATCAGTTTCTTTTATTAGATTCTTTATTAAATTAGGATTTGTATAAATAGGGTTTAAGGATCCTTTTAAATTGAGGTGTTCAAGGTTCTTAACAATTTTCATTGATGCTTTTACTAAAATTTCATCAGTTAAATCATTCAAAATTACTTTATGAAATCCTCCCATTAATGCAACTTGGGCAATTTCATGACCCATTGTCCCTGCTCCGATAACAGTAATTGTCTTAACATTATCAATATTGACCATGTTTCGGAATCTCTTAGTTAATCTAGGCTAGTCTTATCTAAATTGTTAAATAGGATTAATTTTTTAAAAAGTTTGCATTAATTTAACTATAAAATTATAGAAATCAAATACCATGAAAGCAACATTGTTCCTATCCCAAGAAAAATTGAGATAGGTAAACCGGGTAAGATTTTATTTCTCTTTAATCCCATAATTGTAATACCCGTCCCAATTATAATTGCTACTGCAGTTACTATCATAACAATTATATTATTAGTATGAACAAGAGCGCTTGATGTGAGCATACTATAAAAAGCTAAATCTCCAATACCTATCTCTATTTTCGATGTGTCGTATGCATATTCTCCACTTTCAAGTTTAGTATTAATCTCTTCTTCTGAAATTGAATTTCCATCATCAGTAGGTTCTGATACCATCTCAATTAATTGTTTTATAGGACCGTGTTTATAAAAAACCGCAAACATATCCCATAAGGAAATTCCTATTAATATTGCCAGAGTTGTCCAAAGTGGCATTAAAACACCCATAGACGCCCCAATTAATAAACCAATATATAATACAATGAAATTTTTTAATTTAATTGAAGTAGAAGTGAAATACTTGTAGATCAATAGTATAGTAAACACAGCAGTAAAAAATATGAGTTCAATATCAAATAAATAGAATAATCTTAGGTTGGTGTTAAAAATTAACCACAAAATTATCTCCCCAAAAAACCAAGTCTGAAAAAATGCTACAATACCAAATCCTACCCCAAAAATGTACATTAATGTACCGATCCCCTTTTTTTTTATTACAAAAATAATAATAAATCCGGAAAGAGCGGCTATTGCGGTATAGATTAATCCGTTAATTATTCCACCAATCACCCCATATTCGCTTTCTGAGACATATCCACCATCTACCTGTACTCCAGCTTCAACATATGTTAAGTATGATAAAATACCTGCGATTATAACAACTATGATAGTTGGAATTGGGTATAATCTTCTTCTAATCTGGTAAGTCGGGAAAAAATTGGGGATTGTATTTTTTTTAACTAAAGTTTGATCGTTTTCTAATTCCTCTGAGTTTTTAGAATTTTCTGCCATGATTCTATGTGTAGTATTATCAAATTATCGTAATTTATTTTATAATATAATTAATGATATAAATACCTATTATTAATGAATCTAATCTCATTTAATATTAATAGTAAAATTAATTTAGATTATTTTAAAAACATCTACAACAAATTATGACCAAATTCCAGAAATACGAGCAGAAAATCAGAAAAAATATCACGAGATTAAAGAAATTTGTAACAAGAATTGGGATATCTTACCCAGAAGCAATAGAATTAATCAACGATACACCAGAAAAACTGATATTGCCTTGTCATCTAGGAATTTTATTTTATGGTGATTTTGATATTAAATTATTTGACCAAATTGAATCTTACTTAAATTATGTTTATGATTCCTTCTTTTTTGAAATTAGAAATTTAGGTTTATTACGTTTCTCAAAAGAACTTTACTCAAAAGGGATAAAAAAAGAATATAAAGAACTGAGAAAATCTAATAATAAATTAAGCATCCACCCCACAAATAAGTTTTATCGCTTACTAATAGAAAAAAGAATTGAAGAAAAACTCGGTATGATAATTGCTCTTACGGATCTTCCAATTTACTCGAGTACCGAAATAAATATTTTATTTTTATTTGGGGAGACTAATTTAAAACATCGAACGAGTATAGTATCTACTCTAAAGTTGAAAGAAAGTTTTTATTATCGACCAAATGATCAAAACCTCTTTTTTCAGAGATTAATTAAAGAGATCATTCATGAAATCGGTCACATTATATTGGGTTCGAGGCATTGTAAAGAAAATTCATGCGTTATGAAATTTTCTGAAACTATTGAAGAAATTGATAAGAAATCAAATAAATTTTGCTTATTATGTAAAGGAAAACTAGATAATGTGAGAAAAATATACAATTTCTAAAGAAGGAAAAATTAAAAACTAACAGCTGGTAATTTGTGGATAAATTCTTTTACTAATTGGACTCTTTCCTTCCTTTCCTTCTTGTAATATCTAAGAGGATAAAGTTCATTAATAAGAAACTTATATAGTTCTACCCAAGTCTTTGCAATGGAACTAATTCGATAACTTTCAGCAACTTTTTTCGCATTTCTTCCCATTTCTAAACGAAGATCATCATCTTTAAGTAATTTTACTGCTTTTTCTTGAAAATCATATAAATCTTTACTCAAATAACCGGTTTTTCCATGCCTTATTACATCTGATATCCCAACACTGTTAGAACCAATGCAAGGAGTCCCTTGCGCCATACTTTCTAACAAAACTAATCCTTCTGCTTCAATCCAAGACCAAAGACAAGAAATATCCGCAGTATTGTAGAGCTTTAGTAAGTCAACAAAAGGTACTTTGCCCAAATATGATACATAATCATTATAATCCTTCTTTTTAAGCATATTTAAGACATGCGATGTTGATGGACCATCACTTCCAACCAGAACTAAATGTGAATCTGGTACCTCCTTGTGAATCTTCTTAAATGCTTTGATGATAGTTAATTGATGTTTCTCGGGAGAAAGCCTTGAAGCATAAAGGAGGATCTTTTTGTTATCCAAATTATATTTTTCTCGTATCCCATTTTGCCTAACATCAGTAAAATAACTGTCATTAACCCCATTTGAAAGACAAACAATTGGTTCTTTAAACCGCCGTTTTCTGAGTAAATCTTTCTTAGATTTTGTTGGAACAGAGACTAGATCATATTTATCTAATATATGTCTTTCATATCGCCAAACCCAATCCATTCTTGATAATAGTTTACCTATAACAGGAATATACTGTGAAGTATAAAATGAGAGGGGGGAATTATGTGTACCACACATTGGAATTCCTATATATTTAGCCCAATTAATGGCCATCGAACCAAAGCTAGCATGAGTATGGATATGTGCAATATCCAGATAATCATGCTTACAAAAAAAATATCTATGTATAGGAAAACTTAGGATAAAACCAGTTTTAGGAGAGATTTTTGCCCCTAAAAAGTTATGGAGACAGAGATTTTTAGGACTATTCACTGATCTTGTAAGTCCGGGCGCATACACGTGAACATTATGGTCAGTATTGGTTGCTATAGATTCTGCAAGATTTTTGCATGCAATGGCCGTACCATTGACTTGTGAAAACATACTTGAAAACATTCCAATATCAAGTATTTGTTTAGCCATTGTGCTTCAGGGATGAGAGATTGTTTAATTACTTATCTTAATTTTTTTATTATACTTTGATTAAATACTTATTTATATAAAACTTTGATTATTAAAAAAAACGCTGATTTTTAATAAAGTCAATATTTCACTCCTATTGTTAAATTTTCATTGTTATAAATTCCCAATACTTATTTGGGTTCTAAAATTTTAGTTTTTTGCTTTAATCGAAACACTTCTTTATTCATTTAATTTCATTTTTTCAATTTCACCAATAAATGAAAAGATAAATCACAAAATTTTTTTGAAGTAAAAAATAAATCTTAGTTATGGATTCAAAAGAAGAGAAAAAAATAATTGATGAAATTCTAGATCAAAGGAGATTATCTTATTCAATAGAAATATTAGATATTCAAGGAGATAAGTATACAGTTCGCAACAACTTTGGTTCTACGATCGTGTATCTAAAGAAAAGCAATGGCTATTTTTTAGAAGAAGAAATTGAAAGATAAATTATTTGGTCAAAAGGGGGTTTTATTTTTTATTTTAATCTAATTATTATTTACTTTAGTTAAGAATTTAAGATAAAAATTTTATAAATACAATAAAGAGAAATAAAAATAAATTATATTAAGATGATTCAAAATTCGAAGAAGAAGAGTAACTACAGAGAATACAGAAAATAAATTTGTTGAAAAATTCCGAGCAGTGGTCGATGATAATAATTCAGTTTCATTTTATAATAAAAAAAAGAGATCTGTTTGTGTTATCAGAAGGGATTTAGCTAAAATATATGAAATTGAAGTAGAAGCTTCAGAAGCACCTGTTTTGAATAAGATCTTAAGCGATCCTGAGCCATATGAGAGTTCTATGGCAGATGTAAAAATACTTGAAGCTGAAATATTTCCTATAAATTACTCGTTTCAGAAGGTTTTTGGTGCTGACAAAGAATTTAAAATGAACTCTATAAAATTAGCTATCGGCAGCAACTATAATGATTATGTTACTATTGGTGAAAATGATTTAGTTCGCTTTGATGTAAAGCCCACACTTACAGGACTAAACAGATTTATTGAGGAAAATAAAGAGAGTATTCTAGGATTTTTAGATTGTGAATATGTAAGTGAAGAGGGGAATGTTTTTTATTTAAATTGTAGCAAGAAAAACGTTTCTGAAAACATATTCTCCATCAAATTATTGATTCTTGCATCTATGCAACAGAGAGGTTTTTTCCTTCAACAAGAGCATAAATATTATGGTTTACAGCTCTACATTGTTATAGAATCAAGAACTCCTAACGATAATAAATTACTTGAATTTTTAAAAGAGTTAGGATTTGACTGGGAGGTAATCTTCTTCAGAAGAAAGTTAGCAATTGATGATTGGACGGAAATTGAATGCGAGAAAAACTCTGAAAATCTTAAAAGTTTTCTACGTGCAAAATATGAGACATTGAATTATTTTGATGTAAACAATATACTTCGTTTAGTTGTTAAGAACCAATTACCTTTTAAAGTAGCAGATAAGATGGCATTATTATTATTTAAAATGAAAAATGAAAGAGTTTCTCGATCTAAAGATCATGGATATCAGGAAAACGAATATCAAGAAGAACAATCTCAACAGGATGAATATTCAATTACTCTTAAAAAAGCGGAGGTTGCGGCTTCTGCTAAACTTGCTTGTGCGTATTTAGGAATACAAAAGAAAATTATTTTTGATAGGGACATTTCTGTTGAGGAAATTTCTAAATATGAAAATGAACTCACAAATATGTAGATTACTTTAAAATTTTAAAATAAAATTTTAAAAAAAAGAGATTTCTTATTTTTTGCTACTCTAATCCGTAAGATTGTTTTAATAGGGTATGATTTATTTTCCCAACTGTTATACTTCTTCCGGTTGTGATATTTGTAACAGTATAAGTTGCCGGAGCAAATAAACCGGGATCAATATCGTAAAAATTATAATTTGCTTCTTTAAATGTCTCAATAAATGGCTTTCCATAGCTGGAAGATGTGTTAGCTGGAGCTTTCTTAATAAGTTCAAATAACTCCCCTTCTATATCTTTATCAACTTCAATCGTATAATATGTCATTCCCGCAGCACTAATAGAGTCATTTGTGCGTCCCATCGCGCCTAAATCATCTTTAGCAATCGGTGCAATGGTGGTTGTCCCAAAACCATCTTTTATTTTATCAATTGGGAATTTAATTTCATGCAATTTATGGATTCCAGTCTCTACAATTCTAGCTGCCACTTGAATAGAGCCTGTTAAACACGCTGTAGGGGCACAAACAGCATATGTTTTATCAATATCAACTTTGCATTTTTCTGCGACAATCTCCATGACTTCTTCATTTGGTAATTTCGGGGTTTCGAAAACAATAACAGCACATTCAGAATTATCAGTATAGTTAATTTCATTAAAGATTTTCTCATTTCTGCTTTTAGCTCGAGCGGGTCCTGAACCTAATGATTGAAAAATTACTTTTTTTTTCAATTCACCGTTTTTTTCCACTTCTTTTTTCAATTTCACACTCCATCCCGCTAATTGAGAAGCCATACATGAAATTAAAGGCTCTGAAGTATAAACATTAGCGCTGGGTATGAAATGACCATCTAAATTATAATATGAAAATTCTACAGTTCCTAAACCACCCATGCATATTTCTCCAACCAATTTTCCCCCAATCCAGGATGAATTTGTGAGATCCAAAACAATAGATTTATTAGCTAAGTTATGAACTTCAACATTATAAATTTCTTTATGGCGGATTATTTTTTCGACAAGATTTTTCGCAAGTTCATTAATTTGTACATGATGCACTTATTTTCACCTTGTTAAATTTACTTTATTAATTGAGTATTTATTATTATTTTGATATTTTATTTTATTATAGTATATTTTCAATTTTGAATTTATGATTATTGTATTTTATCAAAAAAATGATTAATGAAAATTTAGCGTTAGAAAAACTGAATGCTGATCTTATAAAGATTAAATATTCATTTTTTAATTATATTAAGAATTTAAAAGCACCAATTCAAATTTATACTCATCTAGATGCAGATGGATTAAGTTCGGGAGCTATTCTTGGTAAAATGTTATATCGAGAAAATATTCCTTTTCAAATTACAATCCTAAGACAACTAGAAAAAGGGGAAATTGAAAAGATTTCAAACAAAGTTGAGGATTATAATAATTACTTAATCTTTTCTGATTTTGGAAGCGGTCAATATCAAGAATTACAATCAGAATTGATTCATAATAAAAATTTTAACGATTTTTTAATTCTAGACCATCATATTCCTCAGAATGTTTCTTCAAAAGAAGATATTAATTTAATTGCTGAAATCCATGAATCAACAAAAGAATGGCACATTAATCCTTACTTTTTTGGGATTAATGGTAGTTCAGAAATCTCTGGTGCGGGGTTATCTTATTATTTTGCTAAATGTGTAAATCCTGAAAATATTGATTTATCTCCGTTAGCGTTAATTGGTGCTGTTGGAGATGTTCAAAACCAAGGATTAAATAACTCTTTTTTGGGAGTAAACAAATTAATCTTAGAAGATGCTATGAATTCTAAAAAAATCCAAGTTGTAAATGATTTAAATTTTTCCACATTAAAGCCAATAAATGAGGCAATTGCGTATTCAAAAGAAATACAATTACCAGGTTTATCTAAAGATGCAAATAAAACATTAATTTTTTTAAAGACTAAGGGAATTCTAATGGAAAATTCTGAAGGGAAGGTGAAAACTTTAAATGAATTGGATCAGGATGAAAAACAAAAAATTTCCTCAGCAATTATTGAATATGCATCGATAAAGTTAGATTTAGAACCAGCTAAAATCATAAAAAAATTAATTGTGAATAGATATCTTTTAAAAAATGAAGTAATTGGTTCAGAAATTCACGATATTAAAGAGTTTTCTAGGCTTCTAAATGCATGTGGTCGGACACATAATGCTTCGCTAGGAATTGCTATTGCTATGGGTGATAGAAAGGATATTTATCAACAATCCAAGGAAGTGATAAAATCATACAGAAAATCGCTGGTTGAAAGCCTTTCTTGGATCGAAAACAATGAAAAAATCCAACAAAAAGATTCAATACAATATTTTTTTGGAGAAGAAGTAATACCTGAAAGTATTATAGGTACAATAACATCAATACTAATTTTTGAACATGGAAAAGGAGTAGATATTTCAAAACCTATCTTTGGATTAGCTAAAAGAATTGATGAGGAAGTATATAAGGTTTCAGGTAGGGCACATGAAAAAATTGTGAATCAAGGCGTAAACCTTTCAGAAGTCATTAGAGAAGCCAGTACTCTTTCGAATATAGACAGTTTAGGCGGAGGTCACCCTCCTGCAGCGGGAACAAAGATTCCTATTGATAAATTAGATGTATTTCTAGAAAATTGTAATATAATAGTTCGAAATCAGTTACAGAAAAATTAATTTTACATTATTTGATTAATTGGTGGGATAAATTAATCTAAATATTATAAATCTCTCCTATTTCAGGAGCTACTGAATTATAATTTTTAGAGACTAATTGACTTGCTAGAGTAGTTGTTGATTTATTATCTCCATGGATACAGAAAATATCGTTATTTGAATTCTTTTCGAAATTCAATTTTTCAACATAACTATGAATATCATTATTATCAGAATGGCTTGAGAAGTCAAAATAGCTATAATCACACATAGCTTCGATATGCAAATCTACAGATTTATTTCGATTTCCTTTCAGCTCTTTAAATTCAAAAATACCATCATCGATTAACACCCTTCCCGGTGACCCTTCAACTTGATAACCAACTAGATAAACTGCTGATGAGGAATCTTTTAATATCGATGGAATATAGTCAATAGCAGCACCTCCTTTTAACATACCAGATGGAGATATTATTACCCCATTAGATTGTTTAGCATTGTTTCTTATTTTCCGTGACGATACAAACTGGGCTTTTCCTATAGCTCTTCTGAACAATTTTATATTTTTTATAGAGTCGGGGAAATCTAAATATAATGTAGAAATTTTTCTCGCTAAGCCATCAATGAATATTTTCCCTTTAAAATTATATTTCTCTAATATTAACAATGCTTCTTGGGAACGTGCAACACCAAACGCAGGTATTAAGACGGTACCACCATTATCGATAATGTTTGTAATCTTCTCTACAAACTCAATCTCAAGCTGTTCTCGTGGAGGATGTTCCTTAAGGGCATAAGTGGATTCTAATATCAATGCATCGATCTTAGGGATCTCGGTAGGATTTGCAGGATTAACCAGATTAGTTGTTTGAGAATTGATATCTCCTGTATATAACAATTTTTTGTTATCTACTTCAATAAATATAGATACACTTCCGGGAATGTGCCCTGCATCTATAAAGGTGATAAAAAAATTATCATCAATTTTCTGACGTGTTTTATTTTTGAGAAAATAAGCATTTTGTCGCAAACAATCTAATTCCCTATATCCAAATGGGTATGGGTAATTTGATATCTTTATCATATCTCTAATTAAAACCTCTGCAATTGCAAAAGTTATCGAATTTGTAAAGAAAGGAACTCTCTCAGTCTTGTATAAAAAAGGGAGTCCCCCCGAATGATCGACGTGGCTATGAGTTAATGCTATAGCCTTAAGATTGTTTAGATCAGCTTCATATGGTAACCTATCTTCCCCATTGAATCTTATACCATAATCTAAAATGCATTGAGCACCACTCTTTGATTCTACCAATATTCCAGAACGTCCTACTTCTCTACAACTTCCTAAAAACGAGATTTTTACCATAGTATGCTCGAACTATAAAAAAAATTATTAATTGTATAAACCTTTAAAAGAATATCAATTTTTTTAAAAATTTCACTCGTTAAATAAATTCTTAACCTTTTTACGGCTTATTTTTGTATTTTAAGCAAAAAATTAGGTAAAATGGAAAAGTTATTTTATTTTTGTTATAGTGTTCGTTAATAAAGCGATAACATTATTAACATTTTTACCAAAGATTTCTAAAATTTCTTCCCAGGTTACCGGGGCTTCATCCTCCTTCCAACAATCATAGTCTGTGGACATTGCAATTGCAGCATATGGGATGTCTGCTTCATTCGCTAAAATTGTTTCTGGAGCTATACTCATATTAATTACATCTGCACCCCAACTCCTAAACATGCGTGATTCGGCTCTTGTGGAAAATCTTGGACCTTCAATTGTAATAACTGTTCCTTTTTCATGATGTTTAAGATTCAGTTCCTTTGCAGTTTCAATGAGAATCTTTCTTAATTCTGCGGAGTAGGGATCTGCCATTGGTGTATGTTTCATATCCCCTGGAGTAAATTCTTCAAAGAGTGATATTTTCCGGAGTCGAGTAAAATCTATAAATTGGTCAAGAATAACGAGATCACCTCTTTCTATCTCTTCTCTCAAACTCCCACATGCAGTTGTTGCAAGAATATGGGAACACCCTTGATCCTTTAACGCTTGTATGTTAGCTCTGTAATTTATTTGCGTTGGAGGAATTGTATGCTCTCTTCCATGCCTTGCTATGAGTATCACATCGACATCATTGATCTTTCCTAGTTTTAAAAGAGAACTAGGCTTTCCATATGGAGTATCAACATCTACATCTTTAGGATCCTTTAAAATCTCAGGATTATCTAATCCTGAACCACCAATAATTCCAATTTTAACCATAATAATTCAACAAAATAGGGTTTTTAACATATAAAATTTAAAATTTAATAAATTATTTTTTAAAAACCTCACCAAAAATTTCTAAATTCTATAAAGTTTTAACGCAATATTGATTAGTGTGAAATATATTTCTAAAAAATATTTGAATGACCCATGCTAAAAAATAAAGTTCTCGTACTTGGATCATTGGCTTTTGATTACATTATGAGTTTTAAAGAGAATTTCATTAGCGCTGTGTCGATAGACCATGATAAGGAAGAATATCAAAGTACTGTTACGGCTGACAGTCGCCGTCAATTTTTTGGGGGAACGGCAGGTAATATTGCTTACAATCTAGGATTACTCAGTATAGCGGAAGTTTCTTTACTAGGATCTGTTGGGAAAGATTTTGAATCTTTGGGATATAAAGAACATGTAAATAAGTTTAAAAATGTAGACTTAAAAGTTGATATGTACGATGATCTTTTCACAGCAGCTTGTTATATCGTTAATGACATTAAATCTAATCAAATGATTATTTTTCATGGTGGAGCTTTAGATAGGTGTAAAGAAATTAACTTAAGTGAAAAATTACTAAACCCCGAAGAGTATATTTACGCAATAAACTCAACACAAAGTGTAGAAGCTATGACCAATTTTAGTAATCAATTAGATCAACTAAAAATACCCTCAATTTTTGATCCAGGTCAAGTTACACCTCTTTTCCAGAGAGAACAGTTAATTGATATCATAAAAAAATCAGATATATTGATTGGAAATAATCATGAGATAAAACAAATTAAGGATAAAGCAAAATTATCTGAAGAGTCTATCTTGGAATTCATTAAAGCAATAATTACTACTAAAGGATCTAAAGGTTCTGATTTAACCTACATAGATGAACATGACACAGTATTAAAAATTCAAATCCCGATTGGAACCCCTAAAAAAGTAGAAGATACTACTGGGGCAGGAGATGGATACCGGGCAGGATTACTAACGGGTTTAGTGCTTAATATGACTTTATTAGATTCTTGTAGATTAGGTGCTATTATTGGTTCATTTGTAGTTGAAACTGTTGGAGCTCAAACACATATTTTTAATTTTGATCAAGTTAGAAAGAGATTTTTTAATGTTTTTGGTTATACTCCTGCTGAATTTAAAAATGATTAAAAAAAAAAGAGTATTCAATTAATTGATTTCTTAATGTTAATCTGAACTTATTCTTCAACGGGGATTTCAATTAGAGAAAGTACATTATACCCCTCTAATTTATCCCTTCCATGTAAACTTCCTGTCAATTCTATCACAAAAACAACACCACTAACCACACCGCCCGCTTTTTCAACTAAATTGCATGCTGCTTTTGCTGTACCACCAGTTGCTAGTAAATCATCAAAAACTAATACTTTTTCTCCTTTTTCAATGGCATCTTTATGCATTTCAATAGTGTCTGTACCATATTCTAGTTCATAAGTTTCACTTAGCTTCTCAGCAGGTAATTTCCCTGGTTTCCTAATTAAAACAAACCCTGCTCCTAATTTATATGCGATGACTCCACCCCAAATATACCCTCTCGCTTCAATTGCTGTGACTTTTGATATTCCCTTATCTTTAAACTGTTTTATTATTCTATCACAGGATTCTTTAAATGGTGCGTGATTTTTAGCCAAAGTGGTAATATCTTTAAATTGAATTCCTTTAATTGGAAAATCAGGAACGTTTCGTATATATTTCAAAAGATCCATTTTTTTTTTGATCCTTTTTTTATTTTTTTTTGTATATCTTCAATTAAATCATACTAAATTAAAAATTATATTTAATTGAATTGAATTATCATTAGATTATTTTACTCAGAAACTATATTCTCTTTTTAAGAATTAGAAAAAATTAAATAAAGAAAAAATTATAAAGATTATATAAAATCAAATAATTTAACAGAAAATATTATTAAAATATTAATTTTTTAATTATATTCCAAAACTAATGTAAACGACGATGAAAGTTCTTCTATTTGGACCTGCTGGTGCAGGAAAAACAAGCTTGTTGAGAACTACATGCTTAGGATATAACTTTATGAAAGTTCTCAATTTAAAACCTACAAAAGGGGTTTCTAGAGAAAACTTCATTTTTCGAGGGATCTTGGAACTATCCCTATGGGATTTAGGTGGGCAGGAAAGATATTTAGAGAGGTATTTTTCAGAATCTCAGCGTGAATTAATATTTTCAGAGGTAACGACAGCAGTTTTTATGGTTGATTCAGCGATTTTAGAGGTGGGTGTTCGTGATATCTTCCATAACTTCTTGAAATATTTATTTGAATTTTCCCCTAACATCGATCGTGCATACGTTTTGTTAAACAAGATTGATTTACAAGATTCATATGAAGATGATTATTACGAAATTTTGTCCAAAGAATTAAACGGGAATTTCAAAGAGAAAATTTCATTTACACCTGTTTCTGTAAAAGAAGGTAGTGCCCAACATAGATTAATTGAGATTTTAGATTATGAAATCCAGAAGAGCACGCTATCAATGCAACGTTTAGGAAAGATTCGACATCTTTTAGATGAATTGAAGGTCAATACTTTGTCGGAGTATCTTCTATTTAATCAACCTGATGGTTTAATAATTGCTTCTACATTTGGAAAATTTGAATCAAAACCTTTACAATTTATGAAATTTGAGATCGGAACATTAGATTCTAATATTTATAGTATTTATCAGCAAATAATGGAGTTACAGAATATATCCAACCTTTCACCTTTAAGTTTATCAACTGTAGTATATGAATCAGATGATTGTTGGCTTTTAGTAAAAGAGGTCATAAATGGTGCTGTTTTAATGGCAGTTACAAGAAATAAACGACCAGAGGTTTTTTCTAGTGTAATGAATGCTTTTACAGGGGAAATATTCGAAAATTTAAGGTTGTTTTTAAAATCTTCTGAAATTTAAAAAAAAAAATAAAAATATAAAGTAAATAAGGAAGATTTTCTTATCTTTTTTGATTATTGTTCTTTATCATGAAGACCAATTTTAGTTAAGAAATGCTGTTTTGCATGGTGGGGTCTTCTAATTACTGTATCATTATATTTTTCAATTTCTCTTGCTTCATCACACATTAATGCGGCAGTTCTCATCATCTCATGGGCGGCTGCTAATAAAGGCATATAATCAGATCGCTCTTTTAACTGAAAACACGCTTTCCCAGTAATTTTAGATACTGCCGCAGCTAATTCAAAAGCCGCAATAGCCTTGGATCGTGCATAAGGATTAGAGAATTTTGCTGCCTCCGTAGCATTATTTGAATCAATGATAACTTGAGGTAATGTTGGTGATCTGCTTTCGAGCATATCTAGTATTACCTTATTTAGTTCCTCAGCAATAACCTGAAGAGCACCAGTAATCGCAAGAACCTTTAATAAATCAGAATTAAATATACTCATCTCAACTGGATCGAGAAAAGGTCTACGTGCTCCAATCATACTGTCGCAATTTACTAAAATATAACCCATATTCTTTTCTTTTATTTCTTCCACAGACTTTTTAGCAGGAGCGTCAGAAATTATAATTGTAGGAATATTACCCGCCATTTCTCTAGCAGATTTTGGACCGGGTAAGGAGGCATTAGGACTTGACATTATTATCAATTCCGGGTTCCATTTTAATAAATCTTCCATCGTTTTAGTACACATCTCGGGGGGGTGCATTTTTGCCCCAGAAGTAACTTCATATACATTGATACTATTAGCTTCAGCTCGCTCATCCATTAAAAAAGCCAATAAAAGTGATGATCCTATAGTACCATTCTTTAAAATTCCAATCTTAAGTACTTTTTCGCTCATTTTATTCAACTTTATCTAAAATTCTTGATTTAAAATTAAAGACTTAATACCATACAATTTTTCAATGTTTTTATTTTTTTTTTAAAATTTTATATTAAATAGAACTCTATTAGTTAATACAAACTATTATAATTTTTTTACATAAAATACAATTAATAGGAGTAAAATTAAAATGGAATTAAATGGTGTAGAAATTGAAGATACATTCTGTGAAGCCTTTGCAGGATTCTTCACGCGAATATTAATAACTGCAAAGAATGAAAAATGGGCAAGGATAGCAGCACAAGTCTCGACGGGATATGGAACCTCAACAATCCATTGTGATGCGGAAGCAGGAATAGATGTTTTAGTCCCATCAGAAAAAACTCCAGATAACCGGCCAGGAATTGCTGTAATGTTTTTCAAAACAAAAAAGGATGAAATGAGCAATGTAGTTATGAATAGGTTAGGACAGTGTGTTCTAACCTGCCCGACAACGGCTTGTTTTGACGCATTAGAAGGTTCACTAGTTCCCGAGAAAGAATTTGAAATAAAAATAGGTGCAAATCTCAAGTTTTTCGGTGATGGGTTCCAAGAAAAAGTTGAAGGGAAATTCTCTTTTGAAGCATGGAAAATCCCTGTAATGGGAGGTGAATTCGTAGTTCAAAGTATGGCAAAAGTAGGGAAGGGAATTGCGGGAGGTAATTTCTTAATTATTGGAAGAGATCAAGATTCTACTTTAGAAGCTGCTGAGAAATCGATTGAAGCGATAAGCGATGTTCCTAACGTAATAGCACCATTCCCGGGGGGAATTGCGAGATCGGGGTCAAAAGTAGGTTCGAAATATAGTTTTCTTAACGCTAGCACGAATGATCCTCTTTGTCCTACGTTAAGGGATAAAATTGAGAATTCTGAGTTAAGAGAAGGAGATAACTGCGTTTATGAAGTTATTTTAGATGGGGCTTCTGAAGAATCAATAACAACAGCAATGAAATTAGGAATTGAAGCAGCAGTGAAAATTCCCGGAGTAAATAGAATTTCGGCAGGGAATTATGGAGGGAAACTTGGAAAATTTCAATACAGCCTTCATGATGTCTTAAAATGAGACTTGAATAAAAATATATAAATTAGAAAAGAAGAAATTAATTTTATTTATAATTTTCTTTTTATTTTGCGTTTTGGGGAGGTTTCTTTTTCTGGTTCTTTATCTGGTTTTATTTCTTCAGATATCTTTTCTGTTATTTGTTCAGTTGGTTCTTTTTTTTGTTGCTTCTTACTTGAAGTTTTCTCTTTATGAGGTGGAACTCGAGTTTCAACGAATTTTGATTTATAGTGCCGATAAACAAGTCCAACACCAACAAGTATACCTAATATTATGCCAATAATAAAAAGAGTCCATGGTAAAAAACCACTTAGAACATCGGGGATAATCCTTATTGATTGAGGTGCCAAATTATAATCACTAATAAGACTGGTAGTTGCACCATTAGAATCAATAACAAAAATGTAAACATCCCAAATGCCAGTTATTAATTCAATAGTTCGAATAGTTATTTGCATATCTGTTCCTGAATAAGCTTTACTGATATTAAACCATTCATTATTTTCATCTAAAAGTGCTACTTTGATGTAAGCGACTTCTTCTACATCAGAAACATTAAAAGTGAAGGTTAAATCGTTTCCATAAAGGATAGATATAGCTTCTTCCATGGTTTTTCCGTTAATTTTATAACTATGAATTTCAGGAAAATTATTTTTTACCATAAGAAAGTTTGTATAAGAACTGACGCCACCGTCTTGGTCTTCTGCATTAATAGTAATTCGGTACTTACCAGCAAGTCTTCCTGCTGAAATTGAAAACGCTTTTGAAAAATTATTATCAATAAGATGATCAATGGTTAATGTTGCAACCAAATTTCCTTCTGGATCTTCAATGTCCATGCTAACATCTAAATCTTGTGCGTGATCCTCTATATCTGATACGTTAAATGTAATTTCACAATCTTCAGCCCTAAATATTTCTGAGGGTGTAAATATTATTGATGATGTTTCTATAGTTGGATCTGAATTTAACACTTTAAATGGAAAATAAGCGGCGGCTATTTGTCCAGAAGTTTTATTTGTCATGTTAAGTTTAATATAAAACCTTTGACCAACATAGTCGTTAAAAGTTTCATTAGTGATTTGATAAGTAAACTGAACAAGATCATCTCCTACATTATAGAGATTTTGTTGAGTGGATTCAATTGTGCTGTCGACGATAGTAATATTCCATCCAAACTGATAACTTTCATTATCATAGACAATTAATTCAGCATATAAATCATCTCCAATGTAATATTCAGAACTGTTTGTAGTTAGCATATAATTACTTATAGTCGTAAAATTGGTATATGTTGTGTGAGCATTCTGAAGACGATCGGTACTGTTATAAATTAAGAAACTTACGTTTTGAAGGCCTAAGGGATCGTTGTAAAGAGGTTTATATTCATAGTAATAT
>JAGXNR010000032.1 GCA_019894875.1 Promethearchaeota archaeon
GCTCTAATCTTCTCTCAAGACTCTTTAGTATTGCGTATTTTGAGCTAGTTAATAATTTCTGAAGTGTTGTTATCACAAATCCTAAGCCAACATTTTCTTTACTAGGTGTTGAATTATAAATCTGAGCAAGATAAAGCCGAATTTCATTATACACATCTAATTCTTCTTTAGTAGGTTTGACTATTATTGTATGAACAATCCTTTTGTTGATGAATTCTTCAGTAAAGATATTCTTCTTTCGATTTCTTATTAGAAATTTTGAAAGTGTGTGGTCTCGTTCAATTTTTTTTAAAATGTTCAGCCTTAATGGTTTATTTTTTATCTCAGAAAGGATTTGCTCGTTATTCTTGTCTTTACTAATATAGTTAAGATCTTTTAGGAGCTTTACAGTATTTTTAACTTCGAAATTATTTAGTCTATCAATTTGATTTATATTTGTAATTAGAAGATTGATAAAAGGCATGTTTTTTCGAAAATGTTCAAAATCACTGAAAGTACTAAACGATTCAGGATGGATCAATTCAATCAATGAAAATAATTCAAAAGCATGGAGTTGCAATGGTGTAGCTGTTAATAAGAGCATGCTTTCAGAATTTAAACTTAAATTTCGAGCTAATTCATAGTTGAGAGTTTCTCTGTATTTACCTGTCATGGCATTGATTAAATATCGCCTTAGATGATGAGCCTCATCAAAAATTACGATATCCCAGGAAATTGCTGAGATTAGTACACTATATTTTGGATTCCTCGCAAATTGTAATGAACAAATAATTAAATTATCATAATAAAAGGGATTTTGATACATCTCTGCACTTTTATAATTACCCCTTCGTTCCAATTCCTTTATTTTTTTCCCATCATAGATTGTGAAATTGATGTTAAATTTATTCTGCATCTCAAACTGCCATTGTTTTACAAGTGAGGCAGGCACGATTATTATAACGCGTTCTGCAAGATTTCTTGCCATCATCTCTTTGATGTATATTCCTGCTTCTATTGTTTTCCCAAGTCCAACCTCATCTGCAAGGATAATTCTAGGGAAAAATTGCTCGGATAATCTATGTGTAACATTTATTTGGTGTGGCATTAAGGATAAACGAGAATTTGTGATACACTTAATTTGATAAGAGGTGTAATAAGAATGAAAAAGATGAGCCCAATATTTAATTAAGAACTGTCTTGGGGAATCGAATGTTCGTTGTGAAATTTGTATATCAATATTAGGTATATATTTAGAATAAACTTCAGATTCCTGAATTTGAGAGGTTTTTCCATCTTCTTTTAAGAATTCATAAGATATTTTCCCATCCTGAACTAAAAAATCTATAGAATTTATAATTCCAATCCCAAACTTAGTTTCAATTTTTTCATTTACTTCAAAAATAAAATGAACTAAATCGATAGGATGGATAATCTTTACAATATTATTTTTGAAAAGAACCTTATATTTTGAAAAGAATCTTGTGTCCTCATCATCCAATGAATTTGATGTAGGAATTTCTATTACTTTTATAACTCTCCCTAAGCCTAGATCAGGGTTTAGCCTATAAATGACTAAATTTCCCAAGTTGAATTTCTGTCCTTGACAATAAATATTAAAACATTTAGAATACTTCGATTCTAATTCTTTTTTACAGAAAGGGCAATGATGCGTTAAGAGTTCTATTTTGGAAACCATTATCTTTATATTTTATTTAATATAAAGAAAAGTAAAAATTTTACCATTTTAAATCAAAATAGTCTTGAAAATGACAGAAGTTGGGATTGAATCATCATATATTGGAAAAAATGAGAATTTAAAGTTTGTAGCACCAACAGAACTCTTTAGAATGAGATTACAGTCTGATGACAAAATAGATAGTGAAATTTCTCAAAAGTATAGTACGTATATTCAAAATACCTTTAAGGGTTTTCAAGAGGCTAGGAAGACTAAATACGGAAATGAAAACAATCATAAAACAGAAACTACATCGCAGTTTTGGCAGGAGTTTGAAAAAAAAGCAAAAGATTTAGGTGTTCAATTAATAGGATATACTTCGATTATTGAAGATTTTGTCTTTTATAATCTCAAAGTATATGGGAAAAATGCGATTATACTTGGAATGGAAATGCTGTGGGATGAAATTAAAACAGCCCCAAGTATACATTGCAGCATTGAAGCTTTTCGGGTATATTATGAATTAGGAGAAATATGTATTCAATTAACAGAATATTTAAAAGAACGTGGATATAAGAGCGAAGCTCATCATCCCTTTGGGGGTAAGTTTTTATTTCCACCTCATGCCGTTGCAGCGAAACTAGGAATTATGGGAAGGAACGGTCTTGTGATCACTCCCGAGTTTGGCCCACGTCAAAGATGGGCAATTATCTCTACTGATGCCGAAATTCCTACACCAATCGCAACCGATTTAAAACCACTAGAAGATTATTGTAAAGAATGTGGTGCTTGTGTTAGGGGATGTAAGGGAGGGGCTGCCTATGAAAAACCAATTTATCATAAAGATTCCCCCGTAATAACTCATATCGACCGATCTAAATGTATCGATAGCTTAATACACAATAACTATTGTAGTTATTGTTTAAAGGTCTGTCCTCAAGGAGTTCCTAAATTGTAAAAATATGTACTATTATGCTAAAATCCCATATATAACTTTTTTATAATCAAAGTATAATAGTTATATTCAAATTATAACAACATTTTAGATAAACAGTACTATATGCATAAATTTATTGAGATAATATGACTGAATCTGATAAAAAATCAGCTGAAGATAAAATTACAAGTATTGGTTCAATAGAATTACTTAAAAAAGTAAATACTGCTGCAAATTACTGTTATTCTTGTAACCGTTGTAATAATGTATGTCCAACCGCATATCTTGATATTTTTTATCCCCGTAGCCTCATTATGGATCTAACTTTTTCAACACCTGAAGAGGCTTTAGATAAAAATGACATTTGGAAATGCCTGACTTGTGGTTTATGTACAGAATACTGCCCTATGACAAAGGAGCAAATCGGGGTTAATTTCACCAAAATAATCAAAGATCTTCGCTCTTTAGCTTCAGAATATCAACCATTACAAGAGGGATTACTAAGTTGCAATCATGAAAGAGTATATTCAAGTTTACCTAAGTTAATGGCTGAGGATAAAATTAAATTTCCAAATAAAACAGGTTTTTTAGAAGGCACAGGATTAAAAACAACTGATAAGGGAGATATCGCCTATTTTATGGGATGTGTGCCCTTCTTATCAGGAAGCGCTCCTTGTGTGGTTGGCTGTCCTGCTGGTGTTGATGTTCAAGGTTATATATCTCTAATTTCAGAAGGTAAATATCAAGAATCAATTGATCTTATACGGGATAAAAATCCATTACCTTATTTATGTGGAAGGATCTGTACCGCCCAATGCGCTTTAAATTGTAATCGTCAATATTTTGATGATCCTGTTGCTATTCGGGAACTAAAACGATTTGTCTCTGATTGGGAGGCTGAACATCCTAATCAAAGTAAGATAAAACCCATACTTCAAACTAAAGAAAAAGTTGCTATTATCGGAGCAGGGCCCGGTGGATTATCAGCGGCATATTTTCTCGCACGAATGGGATATAAACCAACAATTTTCGAAAAAGGAGACAAAACAGGTGGAGTAGTGAGATATGGTGTTCCACAATATAGACTTTCTGATGAAGCTCTTGACCACGATGTTGAGTTTATTAAAAATATGGGCGTGGAGATTGTTTTAAATAAAGAATTTGGCCCAGATTTCACATTAGAAGATATTTGGGCCGAAGGTTATAAAGCAGTTTTTATAGCTGTAGGTTTATATGTTCCAAAAACCTTAAGACTTGAGGGAGAAGATCTACCTAATGTACATGTTGCACTTGATTTTCTCTTAGACAAAAAATATAAATGTGCTGAAAATCCAGAGGAATTTAAAGGAAAAACATTTGGAATAATCGGTGGGGGTGCTGTAGCTGTAGATGTCGGTGAAACTGCTATAAGGTTAGGAGCAACTAAAGCTGATCTTGTAGATATCCTTACCGAAGATGCTTTAAAAAACGTGCTCAAAGATCTGCATGGGGCTGAGCGTGAAGTAATGGAATATCACTTTGAAACATCAACAAAAAACATCACACAGGAACCTGATGGAAAATTAGCTTTAAATTGTTATAAAATTGAATGGGGAGATCCAGATCCTGAAACGGGAAGAAGACCCTTAAATAAAGTTGAAGGCTCAGAATATAAAATCGTTGTTGATTATATCGTAATAGCCATTGGTCAAGGTCTTGATCCTGAACCTCTTAATTCCGCCACGGATAATAAGTTAAAGCTTGAAAGGGGTAAAATTGTGGTTGATGATTTAACTTATGAAACAGGTATTCCAGGGGTATTTGCTGGTGGTGATATAATTTATAACTCATTGATGTGTGCTGTGGATGCTATTGGAGATGGTAGAGAAACGGCCTTTACCATTGACAGATACCTGCGAGGACTGGATTTAAAAGAAGGGAGAATTGTAAGGAGTGAATTAAAACGCTCAACAATACCTAAAAAATATATATTAACTCAGTCATGTCAAGAAATGAATTTCATGCCAGGTGATGAAAGACTCGTTTGTTTTGATGAAACGGAGTTAGGTTTTACTGAAGATCAAGCAAAAAGAGAAGCAAATCGGTGTTTAAATTGTAATTGTTGCTGCAATTCTGACCAAATCCCCGAGGATTTTGAAAAAGCCCTGGATGCTTCAGGAATAATGATATCTAATTATGGAAATCAAGATAATTGGAGTTCTTTAAATGCCCCAGATTATTTAGAAATTCCAAAAAGTGTAATTGGTATATTAAATCAAAATGATATTGTTCCAGTGGTCTTACCTGAAGAAAAATGCTGCGGGCATGATGCTATATGGCGAGGTGACGTCGAGACTTTTAAAACTTTAGCAGAATATAATGTAAATCTATTCAAAAATGCGGGGGTTAAAACTCTTATCTTTAGTTGTGCTGAAGGCTATTATACATGGAAGCATGAATACAAAAAATTGTTCAAAGGGAAAGATGAGTTTGATTTTGAAATATATCACATAACAGAATACATCTTAAAGGAGAAACTTTTAGAAGATATCTCATTTCCAAGCTTAGATAAAATTAAAGTAACATACCATGATCCTTGTAGACTTGGAAGGATGAGTAGTGTTTTTGATGCCCCAAGAGAGGTGTTGAAACAAATACCATCTGTGCAAATTGTTGAAATGGAAGATACTATGCAAGATGCGGATTGCTGTGGTGTATCTGCCTATATATCTTGTAATGAAGATTCAAAGAAATTACAGGAGAAAAAAATACTGCAAGCAATAGAAACTGGTGCGGAGTACTTAATTACCGCTTGCCCAAAATGCCTCGCACATCTGAATTGTTATCTTAATGAACACAGAGAATTGAAAGATAAAATTAAGAGTATTGACATAGTAAGCTTCTTAGGAAAATTACTTTTTTTAATATAATAAATATATTATTTTATTTTACCTGCCTAAGAAATTCAACCAACACCACCAATTTCAGATAAAATTGCTGAGAAACCTAAAGTAATTCCTAAATTTTGTAAATTTCGTCGAAGGAAATTAAATAAGAAGGCAATAATTTGTCCGCAGTGTGAGACAAGAACAAGAAAAATGTAATCTATTTTGAAATTCTCTTATTTTATTTTTTTTACTTTACTTTTTTGCTCTTTCAGAGTCTGCCTCATTTAAAGAAAGATATTTATAGAGTTAACAAGAAAATAAATAAATGCTGAAATATTGAAAATAAATATTGATTTAATATATATTAAAATAATATAAACACACAATTAATTGTGAAAAACATGAGTAAAACTAAGGAAATACCAGTTCCTGATGATATTAAAGGATTTACTCAAGTACGTCTTGATGTAGATCTAACTAATGGAAAGATTGGAAAAACTAAATTATCTAATGAATTCTGTCGAGACTGGATTGGTGGGTATGGATTCGGTGCTAAAGTACTTTGGGATGAATGTCCCGCAGGAGTTGATCCACTGAGCCCTGAAAATGTGTTCGTCTATGCACATGGACCATTTCCGGGAACAATACTCCCTACAAGTTCTAAATATGGTGTATTTGCTAAATCTCCATTAACCGGTCAGTTTGGTATGGCTATTTCTTCTGGATCAGTTGCTGCTCAAGCTCGTCGTGCTGGCATCAATATGATTGTGGTTAAAGGTAAAGCTCCAGAACCAGTTTATATGGTTGTCGATGATGATGATCATTATCTAGTGCCATGTAAGGAGAGTGTGTGGGGAAAAGGTTGTTGGGAAACAGAGGAAATGCTAAGGGAAGAATTTCAAGATCAGCGTCTTGGAGTAATGACTATTGGCCCAGGAGGAGAACGCGGTGGATTCATGGGATGTATTACTAATGATCGCAATAGACAAGCTGGAAGAACTGGAATGGGTGGTGTAATGGGATCAAAGAACCTTAAAGCCATATGCTTTAGAGGTACAAAAGGCATTAGCGTTGCAAAGCCGGTAGAGTTTTTTAAATTAGCTAAAAAGCTAATAAAAGTGGCAAACGGTCCTGCTACAGCTAAATATCGTGATTTGGGAACACCAGCAGGCATAACTAGTTATAATAAATTAGGAATGATGCCTACATTTAATCATCGTGAAGGTACTTGGGATAAAGTAGATGATGGCACATTCACGGGTGATACTCTTAATCAAGACTGGGTTGTAAAGAAAGTTGCCTGTTCACAGTGTTCAATAGGCTGTGATCACATTACTAAAATACCAAAAGATCATCCAAATTGGCCTAATCTCTACTCAAGCATTGATCAAGAACTCTGTTATAGTTTTGGATCAGCTTGTGGAAATTATGATTGGCCTACTGTGTTTAAATGTGTGGCACTTACAGATGATTTAGGCGTCGATGCTATAAGCGCAGGCGTAACAGCTGCCATGTGTTGCGAGTGTTATGAAGAGGGCATTGTCACTAAAAAAGACTTAGGCTATGAGCTACCTTTTGGCTCTACTATTAATCTTGTGAGATTTACTGAAGAAATGATTCTTGGTAAAGGCTTTGCTGGTAAGATTTTTGGGGATGGAACAAGAGAAGCAGGAAAGCGATTAGAAGAAATGGGAAGGGAGAATGCAAGTTATTATGCCATGCATGTAAAAGGACTGGAAATACCTGCTTTTGATGTTCATGGAATGAGTTCTTTTGCCGTTGGAATGAGTGTTTCTGTTCGTGGTGCGTGTCATTTAAGGAATGGTTCTTATGGTCTTGATGCGAAAGGTAACTTCGATAGATTTGGCTATGAGAAGCCAGTCGAAAGAGGAAAAGCCATTAAAGACGTAGAAGACATTTACGGTATTATTGATTCATATATCGTGTGTAAATTCACTCGAGGAATTTATGAAAATGATGCTGAAATGGCTAAGGTTTTTGAATTAGTAACTGGAATCCCTGTGACCGAACAATTTATTCAGCATCGTGGAGAAGCGATAGTGAATCTTTCAAAATGCTTTAATATTCGAGAAGGTTGGAAGCGAGAAGACGATCGACCTCCAGAAAGATTCTTTAAACAACCACATACAAGAGGACCTGCTAAAGGTGTTGTTTTGAAGGAAGATGGATATCAGAAAGTATTAAGCGGTTATTTTGAGGCTCGTGGCTGGGATGTTAATACAGGAATTCCAACTGATGAAACCTTAAAGTCGCTCGGATTAGACTTTGTTATAGGCAAACTAAAACCTGCGGGAGGTAAGAAATAAGAGATGTCAAAATCGACTAAAAAGAGAGGAGGAGTTGTCCATCAATTTATTATTGTTGATCCGAATTTATGCACTGGATGTGAAACATGCGAATCTGTATGTTCTTTTGTACATGATGGGGAATTCAATCCAATTAATACGAGAATTCACAGAGTTAGAATTGAACCTATTTTAAACATCGCATTAGCTTGTCAGAAGTGTGATAACGCACCATGCGTTCGCAGCTGTCCTGAAAAAGCCCTTGAACAGGATAAAGAAACAGGCTCCATCATTGTAGATGACGATAAGTGTAACGGATGTGCTTTCTGTATTAGAGCGTGTGATTTCGGAGTTTTAAGTTTACATTTACAATCTCAAAAAGCGCTTATTTGTGATCTTTGTGATACTATGAAAGAAGACTATATCAATCTTGAAAGAGGAGAAAGATACCCCGCATGCATTGATCTCTGCCCTAAAGAAGCGATTTCATTAAAGGATGTTGAACAAATTGGTGAAGAGAAGCGAATTGATGCTGTGAAACGGCTTTTTGGTGATCTTCTTTCGGAATCTGAATGATAAATCTTAATTTTTTTATTTTCTTTTTTCTTTATTTTTAAGATTAGTCTGCTTGTTAAAATCATTCATAAGAAGTAAATTCAATTATAAAAAAGATAGATTAATATATTATTTCATCAAAAATCTATTATATAATCCTAAGGTGATCTAAAAATTGGAAAATTTACCAGATAATGTACCTCTTTATGAACTTGATATGGTTAAGGACATGATAAGTGCTATACTCGGAAGAGCTCCAGCACAGATAATGATGGGACGTTTTAAAACCGCCCAAATTTATTACGGTTTAAATGCATTAAATCAGATCAGTGGATTCTTAGAGCCTAGGCTTAATAAAGAAGAAAGAAGAGTATTAATAATTACTGATGACTTTACTGAGAAGTTTGCAGGTCGAGTAATTGAAGTGTTAAATACTATAGATGCGGTATCAAAAGTATGGGCGGGAGTGAAACCAGAGGGACCTCTGGATACAATTGAAGTAGCGGTAGAGGTTTGTAAAGGATTTAAACCAACGGTCTTTATAGCGATTGGTGGTGGAAGTGTAATGGATTCTGCCAAAGCAATAATGATTAAATATGAAAAACCAGAAGCTAATTTTTATCAAATAATAGGTCTTGAAGGATTAGGATTACGCAAGAAAGTAAAATATTTAATTGCTTGTCCTACTACTTCAGGTACAGGATCTGAGGTGACTAGTGCTGCTATGCTTACAGATCTCAGTAGAGATCCTCCAAAGAAGCTTGCTGTTTCTCATTCTGAAATAGTTCCAGATATAGCGATTCTACATACTGATTTTGTTAAAGACATGCCACCCTTCTTAACTATGGCTACTGGATTAGACACACTTGCTCATTCCGCAGGAGCATATGTTTCCTCATGGGGTGGACCTCTAAATGATGCACTTAACATTGCTGCTATAAAGGAGGTTTTGAAATACCTACCCCGAGCCTATAAATATGGTGCAAAAGATTTAGAAGCGCGAGAAAAAATGCAATTTGCAACAGCAATAGCGGGGATGGGCTTTAGTAATTCAAAGGTTGGACTCGATCACGGTTTAGGCCATAGTTTTGGAAAAGTATTTAATAGACATCATGGATTTAGCGTAGGTCTATTTCTTCCTTACACAGTGGCATATACAGCAAAAATTTCAGATCGATGGAAAGATTTATGTCCCGTTTTTGGGATTGAATCTAATGGAAAAGAACGAAAAGAATTGCTTACAGCATTACTTCAAGCAATTAAAGATTTCATACATTCCATAGATGGCGCTGTTTGTGTAAAAGAGATAAAAAATCCTACTATTTCAAAAGAAGATTATTTCGGAAAGATTGATCTTTTAGCTAAATATGCAGAAACTGATGCTGTTGATCTGTTAGCACCCCGTTGGATGCATACGGAGACCTATAAAAAGATATTTGATTATGCATGGGATGGGAGAGATGTTGATTTTTAATAATTTGAGAGAGGTGATAAAAAAATGACAGAAAAATTATATGGATATAATGGGAAAGTTGCGTTTATTAATTTAAGTGATAAGTCTGTTGAAATAAAAGATTTAGAACCTAAAGTGGCGAAGGAGTATCTTGGAGGAACTGGATTAAGTGCAATAATAACCTATGATTTGCTTTCAAAAGATGATTACACCTTGTTGAAATCAGATCCCTTGGCTGAAATCAATCCCTTAATTTTTGCTACTGGTCCTGTAACTGGAACAAATAGACCAAGTTCGGGCAGGTACTCAGTAACTGGTATATCTCCCGCAACAGGTATGTGGGGAGAAGGTACCTCTGGAGGTTATTTTTGTTTATCTTTACGTAATAGTGGTTATGATGCAATAGTTTTTAGTGGTAAATCGAGAGATCCAGTATATATTTATATAAATGATGGCAAAATTGAGTTTAAAGATGCAAGTAATCTCTGGGGTAAGGATTGTTATGAAAGCCAAGATTTAATTAAGAAGGAAATTGACCAAACTAATCTAAGAATTGCTTGTATAGGTCAGGGCGGAGAAAATCTAGTAAAATATGGAGCAATTATTAATGATGAGGGAAGAGCAGTAGGAAGATGTGGATTAGGAACACTTATGGGATCTAAAAACCTTAAAGCTCTTGCTATTCATGGTTCGAAAAGGATTGAAATTTCAGATAAAGAACTTGGAAAAGAATTAAGAAAACAAGAAGAACTCGCAAAACAGGGTGATCCAATGGCAAATATAGGTCCACAATTGTTTAATTTATATGGCACTAATTTTTATCTCGATCTTGGAATGGTTAATGGTGATACTCCCGGATATTATTTCACTGAAGCAGAGTTTCTTGCTGAAAAGTTAACAAGCAAAACGCTAAAGGAGGAATATCCAATGTTCAGTTATGGTTGCGCTGGTTGTACAATGAAATGTGGAAAAGCTACGGTAATTGAGGTAAATGGTGAGGAAATCGAAGTCGATGGTCCAGAGTATGAATCTGTTGCAGCATTGGGTACTCTATGTGGTCTTTTTGATTCTAAACAAGTGATTTTAGCGAATCATTTATGTAATAAGTTTGGTATTGATACTATTTCCTGTGGTGTCAGCATCGCATTCTTAATCTACTTAGTCCAAAATAACTTAGGAATTGAAAAAATAAAACCCTATTTAACTGACTTCCGAATAGAAGATATTACTTGGGGAAATGGAGAATTTGTTTTAGGATCAATAGAAAAAATAATTAAAAGAGAAGGAATTGGCAATATACTGGCAGAAGGTGTTAAGATTATGGCAGAAAAATTCGAGGTTGATCCAGAATTAGCTGCCCATGTAAAAGGATTAGAGATTCCAATGCATGATCCCAGAGCATTTGCAGGACAAGCATTAAGTTATATGACTTGTTGTGTTGGAGCAGATCATAATAAAGGGGATTGGTATGGAGCTGAATTGGGGAATACAAATTATCCCTCTATTAAAGTAAGAAGAAGTAAAGGAAGGAATAATATAAAAGGAAGTGAAAAGGGTGTGGCTAATCTTCAGGATCTAAGAGCTATCGATGATTCCGCTGTAAATTGTAATATGGTGCATCTAACTTTCGAAAGTATTATCGGATATATCAACGCTGCCACGGGATTTAATTATGATAAGAAATCTCTAATGGAAGTAGGAGAGCGTATAAATAATCTCAAACGGGTAATCAGTTGTAATTTAGGAATCACAAGAGAAGATGACAAGCTTCCCGGTCATATAGCAAAAACCCTACCGTCTGGAAGAATAATGGGAGTAAAACTTGATTTAGAAGATAATCTGAAGAAATATTACACTAGACGTGGTTGGGATTGGGATACAGGAAGACCAACAGAAGAAAAATTAAGACAACTAAACATTTTAAAGTAATTTTTTTATACTTTTTTTTTGGTAATAGTCAGTTAATGTAGTTTAAAGAAGTCATTATCGAAAATGATAAAATAAAAGTAAAGAATTTTGAAAATCAGTAAATAAAGCATATGAATTTGAACGGATTTCGTCAAATTATCCTTTTTCATCACTATTAAACAAAATTAATATTGCTAAATTATCAGATTTTAGTCTGAGTCAATTTAGTTTTCATAATAATTTAATTTTAATAATATAAACTATTTATCTTAACATCGAGAAACATCTTTCTTAGAAATAAAATTAAAAAAAAATAGAACCTTAAAAACTTAGGAGGTTAAGTTAACTAAAGGTGAATAAATTGTCTGAAAAACAGACCACTAGTAATGAAAACGAAGTTCAACCTAGAATAGGCGTGTTCGTGTGCCATTGAGGTATTAACATAGCAGGAATATTAGACATTCCAAGGATAGTCGAAGAAATAAACAAAATAGAAAATGTGTGGGCTTATCCATATCTTTCCTTGTGAACTGAAGGTGGATCTGCCGAAATCAAGGAGAAACATGAAGACTTGAAGTTTAGCAGGATTTTAGTTGCTGCTTGTACACCCAAAACTCACCAACCTGTATTTCACGCTATACTAACAGAGATGGGATTACCTCCAAGATACTTGGAATTTGTAAACATTCGAGAGCACTGTTCTTTTGTACATCAAGCTCCGGAAGTACGTGAAAAAGCTACTTTAAAAGCAATCGAATTAATTAAAGCGGGGATTGCTAGAGCTTGGTTATTAGAAGATGTACCTACAAAAACAGTGCCAGTAGAACCCGTTGCTCTTGTAGTTGGAGGAGGTATTGCAGGATTATCTACAGCTATTGATTTAGGTGACGCTGGATATAAAGTTTATTTAGTTGAAAAGAATACGACCATTGGAGGACGAATGTCTCAACTTGATAGAACTTTTCCAACTGATGATTGTTCGATATGAATCTTGGGACCAAAAATGCTTGAAGCTAATCGTCATCCTAATATAGAAATCTTATCATACAGTGAAGTTATTGAAATCGATGGGTACATTGGTAATTTTGAAGTCAAAGTAAAAAGAAAAGCCCGCTTTGTCGATGAGGATAAATGCACAGGTTGTGGTTCATGTACTGATGTCTGCCCCGTGTATACCAGTAATTACTTCGATGAGAACCTATCTGCAAGAAAAGTTATTGATATTGCCTTTGCTCAAGCGGTTCCAGCGGTTTCACAACTCGACAGAAAGACTTGTGTCGAATGTTTTGCTTGTGTTGATGCATGTGAACAGGAAGCTATAGATTTTAGTCAACAGGATAAGATTATCGAATTTAAAGTTGGTACTATAATAGTTGCTACCGGTTGGGACCTCTATAAAGGTGATGATTACGGTTATGGAAAATATGAAAATGTAATCAATCAAATAGAACTTGAAAGGATCCTTGCTCCTAATGGTCCAACCTATGGACATTTGAAGCGACCTTCCGATGGTAAGCGTCCTACTAAAGTATTATTTATTAACTGCGTTGGATCACGAGACATAAATAAAAATGCTCATTGCAGCGTTATATGTTGTAATTTATCTCTCAAAAATTCTAAGTTAATAAAATCGGAATATCCTGATTCACAAATCGTAGTTACCTACATCGATATGCGCTGCGGTGGGAAAGGATACGAAGAATACTACAGAAGATCTCGAGATGCCGGAATAATATTCGTGAAGGGTCTCGTTGGGAGTATAATAGAAGATCCTTTAACAAAAAACTTAACTGTTCAATTTGAGCCTGTTGGAACGGATTCAGTTGTTTCGATGGAAGTTCACATGGTTGTATTATCATCTGCTTCTCTTCCATCTCAAGGAACAATCGAAATTGCTAAAGTATTAAAAATGGAAAAAAGTCCTGATGGATTCTTAAAAGAATATCATGCTCGACTTGATCCTATTAGTACAAAAGTTCCTGGAATCTACATCTGCGGTTCTTCACAAGGTCAAAAAGAGATTGATAAAGCGGTGAGTCAAGCCAGAGGTGCAGCATCAGTCGCAGGCATTCCAATGGGCAGAGGAGAATATACGATGGAATTAATACGAGCGACACCATCAGACGAACGCTGCGCTAAATGCTATAAGTGTATAGAAGCTTGTCCATATAGTGCAATATCTATAAATGAAACGGGAAATATTGTTGTTGACTTAATAAATTGCCGAGGGTGTGGAACCTGTGCTGGTTTATGTCCTTCAAAAGCAATTGATTTAACATATTTTAGAGATATTCAATATATGGCGCTAGTAGATCAATTATTACCACTGGAGGAATAAAGAGGTAAGCAAAATGGCAGAAGAGAAAGATATCAAAATAATTGTGTATGCTTGTTGGAAATGAGGATATGGTTCTGCGGATATGGCAGGTACTATACGCGCACAGTATCCAGATTCGATTCGAAATGTCTTGGTACCTTGTACGGGTCGTGTAGGATCTGACTTAATTATGCGTGCCTTTGGTCGAGGAGCTGATGGGGTAATTATTAATGCTTGATATCCTGGTGAATGTGATTACGAGACTGGAAATTATTATGCATACCGACAAGTTGAATATACCAAGGAAATCTTAAAAGCAGTTGGTATGAGTCCAGAACGAATCAAAATAATTTATTGTACTGCAGCAGAAGGTCAGAAATTTCAAAGAGAAGCTACGGAATTCGATAAAACCATACGAAAACTTGGACCAAGTCCAGCACGAATCAAAAGCGGCACACCTAAAAAAGCTAAAGCAAAAGCTAACGCTTAAAAATATAATGTGTTTACTAATGAAGCTGAGTTATAAAAACGAGAACTCATGCCGAAGATATGGGTGCACCATAACACACATAAAAAATTTTATAATAAAGAAGTTAAGAAAATATAGAAAATAATTTTAAATTATTTGAAAATTTAGTAAAGAAAAGATTATATTTGTATAAATTTTAGAGTTGGTAATACATGGATGCAATTGCAGAATATCTGATTAAGAGTGAAGATTTTTCTAAAATTTTAGCGACGTTATTAAAGGAAAACGTGGTAGATAAAATTATTGGAGCCCAATTGAGAGTCGATAAAAAATCGGGAATTGTTGATAGATTTACAGTTCAACCTAAATTAGTTGAAAAAGAAGAAGATCTCTCAGATTTTCCATTATCACCTCTTATCGCGTTTGGATATGCGAGAACTGATTCTGCTTCAAAATTTCTTCATAAATCTGTCGCGGGTGCAATGAATGAGAAAGTAGGACTTATTGCACGACCTTGCGATACAAGAGCTTTAATTGAACTCGCAAAAATCAGACAAGTGAACATGGATAATCTTTTTATCATAGGAATAGAAGATAGAGGCATGTTCCCAAAAGCAGGAAAGGAGATGAGATCAGTAAAAGATGTTGATCCAACAAAGATAACTAAAGAAAAAGTTGGGGATGCAGGCCTTATTGTTAAGATGGAAGATGGAAGCACACAAGAACTGAAACTTTCTATAGCTGAAAATTGTTTGCGTTGCTATCGAAAAATCCCAGTTGTTGCTGATTTAACAGTGAGTGATCTTGGAATACCGATTGATTCAGATGAGATAATTCTAAAGGTTTATTCTGACAAAGGAAGCGACCTCTTGGAAAAATCTGGAGTAAATAAGACTGCTTTATCTGCTGAGGTTAAAAGTGCTCACACAAAGAAATTCAATGAAATAATTGAGAAAGCGAAAGAAAAACGAGTAAAAGATTTAGAAGGATGGGATAAATTGTCTCAAGAAGAAAAGATAGTAGAGCTACTCAAGTGTACCGCTTGTGGGACGTGTATCAGGGGCTGTCCTGTGTGCTACTGTGTTGACTGCATTCTTACTAAGAAGAAAAAAGCGAAAACTATTGATAATGTAACTTATCAATTAACACGAATAGCACATGACGCAGATCGTTGCATTGAGTGTGGAAACTGTGATAATAACTGTCCTCAGAATCTACCACTTTCACTCTATTTTCAATCTTTAAATGAAGCCTTCAAAGAAAAGTTCAATTATGAAGCAGGTATGTCTCTAGAAGACACTCCATTTCGGTCAGGAAAAGCAATATCCGAGATGGAATTAGAAAAAACCTAATTTTTTTCTTTTAATTTTATTTTTAAATCGCTTATTAAATTCTCATAGCTATTTAACGCCCAGAACATTAAGAAAATTTTTATTAATTCAATCATTTTTGTAATCATGTCATCACAATTAACAAAGAATCTAGTTGAACTTGAACGTGATCAAGTTTTATCTGAAATAAAAGAGCGCCTTAATCGGGGAGAAGATCCAATGAAGATCTTCGAGGAATGTAAGCAAGGTATGGAGTTGGTTGGCGAGAAATTTAAAAGCAAAGAATATTTTCTTGCGGAATTAATGCTTTCAGGTGATCTTTTTAGAGAAGCAACGGAGTTAATCGAACCATTTTTAGGGGAAATAAAAACAAATGAAGATGTAAAGGGTAAAGTAATGCTTGTTACCGTCCAAGGAGATATTCATGATTTAGGCAAGAATATTCTTGGGATGCTTCTTAAGTTAGAAGGATTTGAAGTTATTGATTTAGGTGTTGATGTAGATCCAAATATTGTTGTTGACAAAGTAAAAGAACTCCAGCCCGATTTTCTTGGATTTTCAGCGCTTCTTACCATAACCTTTGATCCAATGAAAAAAATAATAGATAAATTGAAGGAAGCAGGTCTCCGTGATAAATTGAGAATAATGGTGGGCGGAGGAATCACAACTTTGCTTGTGAAAGATTATATTGGAGCAGATTTTCAAACGATTGATGCTATGGAAGGAGTTCAATATTGCTTGGAATTAATTAAATCAAAAGTTGTAGTTAAAGCACGGGGAGGAATTTAAAAATGAAAGAAGAATATATGACTCCCCAAGAGAGAACGACAGCTGCAATAAACTTGGAAGAGCCAGATCGTGTACCAATTGCTCCTATTATAGGCATGGACTTACCTGCGACATATTATGGATTAAATATCGCAGAATTGCATAGAGAGCCGATAAAAGCTATTGAAGCAATGGTTAAATTTTTTGATGAGTTTGGAGGTTGGGATGGATATTCTACACTTCCCCTTATTAAAATAGGGTATATCTTAGGAGGATTAAAATTTAAAGCACCGGGACAAGAATTGCCCGATGCTCCGGGTTATTATGGACAGTTTGATGAAGGAGAGTGGATGAAAGTAGAAGATTATAAAACAATAGCGGATATTGGCTGGGGTAAATTTGTTGCAGAAGAGTATATCTATCGGATCAGTGATTGGACTCCTGAAGATGTGGAAGAAAATAGAAAAAAATATTTTCAGTTCGCTCTGAAAGGTGGTGAAGAATATACTATAAAAAGAAAAATGGGAATGAGAACGGGAGCTAATCGTGTTCATCCTTTTTTCCTTCTTTCCCTAAATCGGTCACTGCTTAAATTCACCCAAGATCTCTATTATAGACCTGAATTAGTCGAAGCAGCACTCGATACTATGACAGATGGTTTAATAAAAAGCACCATAGCACAATGTAAGGGTAATGGTGGTAATGTAGTTTTTATACCTGAAGAAAGAGCGGAAGGTGCTATTTATCCTTTGAAAATTTTTGAGCGATTCTGGTGGCCGTATACGAAAAGAATAGTAGAAAGTTTATATGAGGAGGGAATTATCTCTTGGCTTCATCTTGATCAATGTTGGGATTTAAATATCCCCTATTTTAAGGAACTACCAAGAGCTTCATGCATAATCGACCTCGATGGACTTACGGACATATTTAAAGCTAAAGAAATTCTTAAAGATCATTTATGTCTTATGAGCGATGTAAGTGCATCCCTATTTTCTATAGGAACACCACAACAAGTCGAAGATTACGTTAAAAAACTTATTGACAAACTTGGGGTTGATGGAGGGCATATTTTATCATCTGGTTGCGAAGTACCTCCTACTTGTAAACCTGAAAACTTTAAAGCTTTTCTTAAAACGGGTAAAACGTATCAATTATCAAAAGAATAATACTTTTCGAAATGTAATTACATAAAACCTAGGTCATGTAAGATTTTTTTTTACTTCATTTTTTCATTTGAAATATTGTATCAAATCAATTATAAATTCATATTGCTTAGAACCTTTAAATAATCTATTTCTTATTAAATGATTATGAGACAAGAAGTCCTTGATATTACGGGAGTTAATACAAAGCTTATTATTGACGAGTTCTGCTATACTTTTCAACCAAGTGGTAAGTTTGAAATTGATAATGACAATATTCATATATACGTAATTGAAAAGTATTTTTTTAGAACTAAAACAGATGTAGCTACAATAGTATTGTTTGAAGAAAAAAATCAAAACCACTTAGTAGTTCATATTGGAATAGCGGGAGGGACTGATTTATTTGGATTTTCATTAGGAGCACATAATTCAATGCTCAAAAGAATAAAAAGATATTTTCGAGAAAAAAACTTAATTTAAACGTATAATATTCTTACATTTAATAGTTTTTGAAAGGTTTTTTGTAATATTCTTATTTATTTTTGGAATTCTTTAGGAATTTGAACGGCAAATGTGCATAATAAACCACCAGTAAGAGGAGTCTCAACAGGTTCTACATTGGTAGGTTGATCAAATATCACATCCCAATATTTCTTAGTGTATCCTGCACTACAGTAGCAGAAGTGAGAAAAGAGCTCCTTCTCAGTACCATTTTTGATTGCGCCTCGCACCCAAGGACAATAACAACTAAAAAAGCCCTTCATTTTTTTATCTTTTGCTAGTAGGTGTTTTTTAGTTTGATAAGGTAATTTAGCGGTAATTATTTTATCTCCTTTTCGTATTCCAGGATTAATTATGGGTGTCTTTTTTATAAATTCTAGTACATCTTCATCGATATATTGTGCAAATTCCAGAGTTCCTTTTTTTTGATGATTTTGAAGCCTTTCAATTAGTTCTTGCTTTTTTACTTCTAAAAATTTATCAATATCATTGATTTTTAAGAAATCTTCTCTATCTTTCTCAATAGGGCCCGGACGACCATGTAAACAGGGTTTTAATAGTTCAATTGTTTTTTCTTCACCAATGTTCTCTTCTAATCTTTTCAAAATTACTTTGGTAAATTCAGGTTTTTTCTCTGGATCAACACCTAAAGGTGGGATTTCAATATCTTCAAAAATCTCGTCTTGTAGTTTTTCTCCATGAATATCAGCAATTCTTTGATAAAGATTATCCATTGCGTTATAAGATTCTGAGATATCGATAATCTCAATTACATAATCATACAATTTTAAACAATTTGCATAATTGATTAAAGCTCTTAAAAAATCTAAAACAAGATCTTTTTCACCATTTTCAATTAAATATTCGGAGAATTTTGTTATTTTCCCATAAGGAAGCTTATCCAGATCGCTGTTATCATCTTTAAGAAAGCTGTTAAATTCGTTTAATCTGGATACGTATATAGCTACTTGCTCTCTGGAAACCTTATTCTCGGAGAGATATTTTAGAAACTCTTTTTCTTTCAAAGCATAACCCCTTTTCAAACTAATGAATTAAAAAGATAAATTTGTTGTTCGTAATATAACTTGAATTTATAAAATAGATTAAATATAGTTTCCCTTTTTGTAAGTCTAGATTTCTCTTAAATACTGCTAATCCCCCTTATTTTCCTTTTTTATGACCAAGTTTCCTCATGATTCCGAAAACTTGCTGTGAACATCTTCAATGGATCATCCGTAATCTCAATATTTGGGACTTTTGCTCCAGATAAGGTACTATATTCTTCGGGCACATAAAGAATAAAATCCAAGGGTTTTACCTCACCTTTTGCCACATCAGAAATATATCTGCTAACCGCTTGGAGATCCGGTTGAATGGGGCCAGCATATTGTCCTCCATTCTGGGTCAAGTCAGCATAAAATAGAGCATTACCATAAAGACTTGGGAAAGCGATTGAGAACGGAAATCCATAACCATATATCAAGTTGCCAGTTCCAACAAACTGTGTAATTTTAAAACTTGGCCATTTCCCTTTGCCATACATAATCCCTGGAGTAAAAGGATCAGGAACTTCCATAGCCATTCGAGAAATCGCAAAAGCAATGCTACAAGCATTAGTAAGCGATCTCTCTTTCATTATATCGTGATTATCCGGATTATGCTGTTTATCTCTATATCTATACATCGAGGTCATCATTTTAAAGTATCCCTTCAAAGAACTCAATCTATCTTTACCTGATGAAGAAACCATGATACCCGCTAAATGAAGCATAAAGGTCGTTGATCCATTTTTACCAAATTCCTCATAAGTGACCACGCCATCATTATCCTCATCAAAATATTGAAGAAATTCTTCCATTAATTTTGTACCCTCCAATTCATCGACAGCAGCTAAATAATTGAAAATTGTACGTTGTAGATCCCAGGGAAGTTTAAAAGTATCATAAAAAAGGATTTTAGTTATTATATCTGAAAAATTTTCGTTTTTTACAAAGCCTAAATGTCCTTTTAAAGATATTATTGGCGAATCGGTTAAAGTGTCATAACCCTTAGCATGATAACTCATTTTTCCTAAACCTCTTTTTTCTGCACGTTCAAATGTAAAGTCCCGTGCCAGTGGACAATCATACCCTTCAGTGGATATGATATTATTTCCATCCCTTATGGGTATAGGTACGCTCTGAGGAAAACCATCAGCAGTTCCACCCTCTAACTTTACCTTGAGGGACTCTTTGAGCGGGACGTTGGAAAACATGTAACGAGCACACAAGAGATCGGTTGCAACTGGATCCAAACCTACAAAGACCATACCTTCTTGGGTTCTTAAACCACCCCCTTGATGATCAACATTAATCGCTTCAATACCATCAACTATATGAAACATAAAAATGCCCAGATTAGTTACTGCTTTAATGATATCGATCATTGTGGCTATGATTCCTCCAGTTTTTTTTATTAGATAATTACCTTCAGCATCTCTTTTGGGTAGGGAGCTTTCCCAATCTATATCAGAAACCCAAACTTGGTGTGGAATATATGATTTCATGCCAACGATAGTAGTATTGTGAGGTCCAGCATAATCCCATTTGTAATCCCCCTCACTGCTATATTGCATTGGGTAAAGACCTATGCCTAAATTTTTTATAATATTCGTGAACAGAGCAATGGCATGAACTTTAAATTTAGGGACATTTATTAAAACGCATCCAGGATAAGCCTTCATGTCCTCCGGATCGCTTGGATTACCACCAGTTATAACTTTATGAAGAGTAATTGAGTTATAATTCACACCGTCTGGGATCTCACATTCTCTACCTTTATTCGGGTCATCATAAATTAATCATATACCATCAATTTATCAGTAACATGTCCCGGTGGTAAATAAATACCATTAATGCTTTCTTCATACCCATTAAATGGATTTTCACTCTCACCTTCTTTCAATGATTCAAAAAGATACTTGCGAACAAAGTAAAAACCCCACCCTCCATAAAAATCGCCTGATTTTCCCTCGAGAACTGCTTCAGGGGTAATTTCTTTCTGTTCTGGATTAGTCCTTGAAAAAGCGTTAGCTGTTGAACTGAGTGCGGTGGCGGCTTCACCTAGTGTCATCATGTAATAACTTATCCCTGCTTTTTCATGAAACCATCTCATTAATGCCGCTATAAATGCCCAATCTGTACATGCATTGCTCCCGAGAGAAGGACCGTGGGTCTGTGAGTCTATACATAAAGGGCCTACGGTATTAGGTTTAAATAAAAGTTTCTGTCCCTTTCCTACCTTTACCTTTATTTGAGAGATAAAAGCTGTCGATTCATCTAAGGGATTTAGAGCATAATCGAGATTATTATAAGTATAATCAATCTTAGTTTTTATCCGATCCCAACTTTCTTGATCAGAATTATTAATAAATTTCTGAAGTAATTCACCAATCCCCGCATAAGATTTGCTAACATCCATCCGAACAACTCCTACTGGGGAACCAGTAGAATCAATCTCCTGCATTCCCAAAGGGGAATCAAAGCTTAACATTTTTTGATTACTCATTTTACTGTTCTCTTTTTGGTTATGATATATTTTACATATATTTTATTAAACATTTTAACGTAAATTTAAACATTTAGTAGATTATTAAAATTAAACAAATCTACATATTTTTTACATTAATTCTTCATTGAAAACCAACAAAGGATCTTTTAAGTCAGATTTACCTACGGAAAGGACTATCTTATTAATACCCATATTTTCTAAATCGTTTAATTTTTTCTTTATATCTTCTGGAAATCCTATAAATTGATGTTCTAAAAGGTAATCTTTTGTAGGTTTCATTGGTCCTGGAGTGTTTTTAATTATTTCTTCAATTCTTTTGTCAAGATCTTCTTGATTTTTAGCGATAGTAATAGTGCTGAAAAGTGAAATTTCAAAATTCTCCGACGCTCTATTATACTTCTTCAATAATTCGTTTATTTCAGAAATCTTGCTTGATAATTGTGTTTTTAAAAATGCATTTTGACTTGGATATGGCAAATTTATACCATCTGCTTCTCTGCATGCAATATCAGTCATTCTTTTTCCTGATGTACCCAATACAATCTGAGGATATGGTTTTTGAACAGGTTTGGGATAATTTCTATGTCTTTCAAGACTCCAAAACTCTCCCTCAAAGTCAGTTACCTCTTCAGTAAAGATCTTTTTGTACATAGTTAGAGATTCCTCGAACTCGTCAACTCTCCGCTTTGGTGAAGGGAATGCATAACCATAAGCTTTATATTCTTCCTCATACCATCCCGCTCCTAACCACATCAAAGCACGACCATTAGAAATGTTGTCTAATGTTGAAATCATTTTAGCTAAATACGCAGGATTGCGGAAAGAATTACAAATCACGATATTTCCTAATTTTATTTTCTCGGTTTCCGCAGCTAAAGCAGCTAATAACATTATAGATTCTAAGTAGGGATCTTTTTTATCTTGTGTTTGATCAAAACCAATGAGATGATCATTAATATGAACGGAATCAAATCCAAGCTCCTCTACTCTCACTGTTAAATCTCTAATTTTGGGGTAATCTAGAACTGTTCTAGCGTAATAACCAAATTTCATAATATTAGTAGAAAAAAAATATCGTTATTAAGGTTTAACATTTTAAAGAAAAAGATATAATTAAAGCAGAATACAGGATTAGCACTCGATTTTCATAAAGCTTTAAATTTTAAATAAACGGATAATGAAAGTAGTTCCTTTGTTTCTACCTTCAGATACTACTAATATTATACCCCCTGTAATTCAACAATTTCTTTCGAAATGTATAACCCAAGACCACAACCTTCTATATCTACATCTAAATCCATACCAAATCTCTCAATCTTTCCAAATTTCTCAAAAAGCATCTTCAGTTCTTTTTGAGTTATATTATACTTTCTTCTAAATTGAGATAATTAACATTTTTGTAATAATAAAGGTAGATATGAAAAAGAATATACTTCTAAGAATTAAAACTCTTATTATCACCATATTTATTAAACTAACGCTTCCTATCAAAATTATAATATTTCTTTAGGGGAATCAATAAAGAATAAAGTGAGAAGTAAAGGATTATAATTATGAAAACCGTACGTGTTTTTGGAAACGAAAAAATAGAAGTTATTGATATTCCAGAGCCTGAACCAAAAGATGATCTGGTAGTTGTAAAGATAATATCATCAGGAATTTGTGGTTCAGAGCATTCTACCTACTTTGGTAAAAGTAAATTGGAAAACAATAGTGGTCATGAAGCAGCGGGAATCGTATGGAAGACTGATAACGCTAAGTTAGTAAAGAAAGGTGATCGTGTTTCATTATATCCCACAATGTATTATTATTGTCATAAATGTCCTCCATGTTTAGCAGGAGATTGGTATCACTGCCAAAATCCTGTGGCACATAAAAGGTTTCCTGGAACACATTCGCAATATGAACTAATTCGCGAGGATTGTTGCCTACCCATTCCTGAGGATATACCCTTTGATACTGCGGCTTTAATTGACGATTGCTTAGGGACCCCATATAGAGGAATCACGCGATTAGGGATGAATCCGACAGATACTGTATTAATAACCGGTGTTGGACCTATAGGTGCTGCGGCCACAATTATTTCAAAATTCCATAATGCTCGTGTAATTGCTGTAGATGTGAATAATTTACGATTAAAGCATGTGTCTCAATACGGTGTAGAACATACAATCAATCCACGAGAGGATAATTTAAAAAAGAAAGTAAGGGAGATAACCAAAAATAGAGGTGTTGACATAGCACTCGAATGTTCTGGAATGGAAGAAGCACAAATTGAGTGCCTTGATGCTGTAAAGCCTCTTGGTAAGGTTGCATTTCTCGGGATTAAATCAATAAACACTAAAATAAATATTCCCCTCAATTTTATCATAAAGGAAATTACTGCAATAGGGAGTTGGGCATCACGTCCTTATGAACATCCAGAAATCATTAAAATGATACAACAAGGACTACCCGCAGAACAATTGATTACACATAAATTTAAGATTGATGATGCTTCTACGGCATTTGAGACGTTTTTTAGTGGTAAGAGTGTAAAAGTCATAATTAATCCTTGGGAATAGTATTCTATGAATTTACTAGTTAATTTTCATCTATTTCTCAAATTAATGGAATGTTTTTAAAGGAATTCTTTTTAGACCCATAATCTTGTCATATTCTTTATCCTGTGATATTATTTGCTTATCTAAATTAATTGCAATTCCAACGTGTAAAGAATCAAAAAATGAAAGATTGTACTTCTTTCTAAGATGGATAGCTGTTAAAGAACTAATTGTATCTAACAAAGCCCATTCGATGTTCTTAATCCTTTGAAGTTCAACTAAATCTAATTCAAATTCATATTCGATATTTTTCGATTTATAGATTAATTGTAATTCTATTAAAGATACTGAAGAAAATTTTACTTCAAGCTCAGAATTATGCACTCGTAAGATTATATTATTCGCGAATTTATGGTTAATATCATTTGCATTGAGAAAGGAATATAGTAGATCCGTTTCTATTAATGGCATATTAATACCTCTCTTTAACTTCAGCCGAAGCCAATTTATCTGCTTCTGCTTTTGCCTCTTTTGCTGATTCTTTCCATTTATATTTTCCACTTAAATTTTCTATTGGATCACCTTTCGTTGGTATTATACCAATGTGATCTCCAGCATCGAATTCAATTACTTCTTGACCGGGTTCTATACCATATTTTTTCCTCAATTTCTTTTTAATGACGATCTCACCATGAGTGCCAACTTTGACATTATTCATACCTATAATCATCCGAAAATTTTTATTTCTTCCTAATAAAAATAAAATTTCTAGACAATTAAATATATTTCGGAATTTTACTTATTTAAAGTTAAATTAGGTATTTTTTTTAATAAAGTAAAAATTTTTTTAATTCCCTCTTGATTATTTAATATTATCACTAAAAATTGATATTTATTATGTCACTCCCTTCAAAAAAAGCAATTGAAATAGATGAAAATATTACTCATTATGAATTTAAATTGTTAGATCAAACTCAAGTATTGAAATATGATGAGATTAAATGCTTAGAATGTGGTTTCTGTCATCGTGTGTGCCCCGTTACAATTTCAATTTATGATGAGCCGATGAAAAGAACGGCTATTGGAACGCCTAAAGAAATGAAGATTGAATCTGATAAAAAAATTGTAGTAGATACTGAAAAATGTGTTTGGTGTGGATCTTGCACCTGGATATGTCCTGGTTATACTTTAGAACTTTTTCTAGATGGGGAAAAGAAAGTTCTTTTGGTAGAAAATGGTTCTTTACCCGAATTTGAAGAAGAAGTGCGAACTTTAGAAAATGGTCAAAAAGTTCGAAAAGTAGTAGAAGGTTCAATAACGATCACTAGTACTGAAAAGGATACAAAGGTGCTTGATTCATTTTGCGATGTATGTGCAGTAGGTGCAATGGAAAGAAAGGATAAGGAAATTGAAGTCGATCGAGATAAATGTATATTGTGCTTCAAATGTACAGAAGACTCCAAAAATTTCGATAATATAAGCGTTGATGTTCACCGAGATAGATTTAAAAATATTAAAGGAGACCCTTCATCTGTCTGGGATGGTATCATGTTACGAGTTCTTGGAAAGGAAGGTAAAATAAAAGGCATCATGAGCAGAAGTCAAAATAAACTCGCCGATGCAGTAGTTAGATTACTCGGTAGAGAAGAAACAGAAGAAGAATCTTAATTTTATTTATATCTACTTCGGGTTTTTTATTTACTTTTCATTCTATTCTTAAATTATTTATTAAAGGAAAATATACGTTTAATTGAAAAAAATGGAAGCATCATTAAAGCAATGGTTAGTAGAACATAAAATTAATTATGTTTTGCATACTCATCCCGCAGTATTTACTGTTCCAGAAGCAAAGGAGCACTGTTATCACATCCCCGGAGCTCATTGCAAAAATCTCTTTCTTAAGAACAAGAGATCAGGACAACTTTACTTAATAACAATTCCACATGACAAGCGATTAGATTTAAATCAATTCCGTAGATCAATTGGTGCTCCTAAAGTTCGTTTCGGGGGCCCTGAGGATCTTCTTGAAGTATTAGGTATTACACCTGGCGCGGTATCTCCTATTGGATTAGTTAATGATACCGACCATAAAGTTATTTTTGTTATCGATGAACAAATTTGGAATGCAGAAGAGGTTTGTTGTCATCCGAATATTAATACTGAAACTCTGCAAATCCCTGGTTCTGATTTTCGAAAATTGATAACCGCTACAGGCACTTCTATGGAAATACAGAATCTCCCTTATTTAGAATCTGAAAATTCTCTTTAGTACTAATCTCAAATCAGAAAAGATAATAATAGAAAATTTAAGAATATTTTTGATATAAACCCTTTATAAACTCATCCAGTTCCTTCATGGATTTTTTCTTAGTAGCATAAGTTACTTTACCGCATTCATCCTCTAAATCAAAACAAGACTTAATATAAGCTTTATCCATAATTGTCAGCATTGATTTTATAAAGAATAAAAATTCTGTCTGATATTTGCTTAAGTTCTTTACAAAAGCAAGTGTTTCGGTTTCTAATTGATCAAGTGGAAAAATTCTTGTAGGAAAGTTTATATTTTTTAGTTCTTCGATTCCAACTTTATCCGTGGTATAAAGTAGATTCTTTGCGTAATTTAATCCAAAAGCTAACAATGGTAGAATAGTTGCTCCAGTTTGAGGAAATGCTGCAATCGCGATTTCAGGGAGTCTTAAATATAATTCTTCTTTAGGACGATCTGCAAAAATTCTTAAATCAGCCGCTAGCAAAAACATAACTCCAAATCCTATTGCAATTCCTTGTACCTGAGCAACTATAGGTTTTTTCATTAAAATCATGGTTTGATTTATCTTTCTTCCAAATTCTTGAATTTTAGCGACATTGTCTGGTGAGCCTTGTATTTCCTTAAGATCATATCCCGCTGAAAAAAAGCGTTGTCCTGTGCTTTTTATTAAAATAGATTTTACCTTTTCATCTTTATCAGCATTAATCAATCCTTCATAGATCGATTGTAGCATTGGTATATTGCAAGAGTTCGCTTTATCTGGTCTATTAATTGTAATTGTTGCGATTCTTCCCTTTACTTCATATAAAATTAATCCTTGGATGCTCATAATATCTTTAACTTAAGATATAATTTAAAATATTATATATTTCAAGTGCTTTTAAACATGTTATTTATAACATTTATTACGAATTTTCTTAAGTTAATTCAATTTTAATAAATAAAATAAAAGTAAGGATAATTTATATCATGAAAGAAGTTAGTCTTAAAATTGAAGCTTTATTAGGAAACAATCAACAATTGACATTTCTAGTAGGTGCTGGTTGTTCTGTAGATGCCCCTTCTTGTCAACCCGCAGGACGTTCTATGATGGATGCAATGATTAAGTTTTCATGTGCTGAATCTGAAGTAGATAAAATTTCAAAAATAGAAGAACTACGGTTTGAAGCCTTAGTTGAAATAATTAGAGATAATTTAGATCCTGATTTAAAAATAATCGATTTTTATGGGCTATGTGATAAGCCAAATATCCAGCATTTTTATCTTGCTGAGATGATTAAAAAAGGTCACTTCATCATAACAACGAATTTTGACTTTTTAATTGAACACGCACTTCTTCAAATAGGAGTTAAAAAGGAAGAGATCAAGGTTATTATCACGAAGAATGATTTTCAACAATTTAATAATCCATCTGAATTATTTTCAAAAGGGATAAAAGCAGTTTATAAAATTCATGGTTCTACCAAAAATATGATAACGGATGAAAATACAAGAGATACCTTAGTAGCAACAATCCAGGCATTTGGATCTAATAAGGAGGGGATGAGTGTCTTTCAAGTTGAACCTTTTAAGCGCCCATTATTTAATAATATTGTAAGTGGGCGTTCTTTGGTTATATTAGGTTATTCGGGAAGTGATGACTTCGATATTGTGCCAACATTGAAGATATTAGAGAATATAGATAATATTATATGGATAAACTTTACTCTAGATGATGGTGGGAAGGAAAGAATATATGAGATTGATTCACAGGATGTGAATGATTCAAATCATAAGGAGAAAGTAAACCAGATTCTTTCAGAAATTAAACAGATGAATAATGCAAACCATATTTACCGTATTGATGTTAACTCTTCAAGATTAATCAAGCAATTATTGATAAATAAACCAAATCTGAGTGTAGAGAATTTCTCTATAGCACCACTTAATTGGATTAAAGAAAACATTAATGCTCCAAATGAATTAATGACATATTTAATCCCTCAAACGTTATATTTTGACTTTAATATGTTAGAAGATTCACTCCGATGTGCTCAGAATTCACTCCGTATCTCTCAACAAGCAAAAGATGAAATAATGATTATTAAATCACTTAATTTAATAGGGAAAATTCATCATGAACAAGGGAAATATTCCGAAGCTTTAAAAATATATAAAGGGGCGTTAGAATTATCAAAAAAGGTTGATCCTAAGGAGTGGAAAGCTGCGTGTATTAATAACATTGGAAATGTGTATAATGTTTGGGGAAAATTCTCTGATGCACTTAATTATTTTGAAGAAGCTTTCCCACTTTTTAAGCAAGTTGGTGATTTCTATTCTATGGCTATCGTTCTTAGAAATGTTGGCACAATTTATAAAAATTTAGGAAAAAATTCAGAAGCTTTAGCAAGAACAACAGAAGCGCTCCATATATTCGATCAACTAGGAAAGTTATCTGATAAGGGAGATATGCATATGATAATAGGAATGATTCAAACTAGCTTAGGTAATATTGATGAAGCTTACTCAAACTACCAAGAATCACTGAAAATAAATGATCAACTTCACGATTTGAATGGTAAAATTGTAGCCTTGAATACAATTGGTGAACTTTTCCGTATGGTTGGAAAATTTCATGAAGCATTCGATTACTTAGAAGAAGCACTCACTCTCTCAGAAAGGATTGGAGATTTAATTAAAAAAACATCTACTCTTAACAACATAGGAATGCTTTACATATCGTTGACAAACTTTCCTGAAGCTTTGAAATGTCTTGAAGAGGCCCTAAGGATTGGACAACAAGTAAAAGATCCTTCAAATGTAGCTTCTTCTTATAATAATATGGGGATGATTTATTTTTATCAGAGAGATTACTCTAAAGCCCAAAGAGTTTGGGAAAAGGCACTTAAGCTTTTTGATCAAACAGGAAATCAACCAGGAAAAGCTACACTACTTATAAATTTAGGAAAATTATATCGTGAAAAAGGAAACCTTAAAAGAGCATTAAGAGCTTTTGAAGATGCTTCTCAGATTAGTATAGAAATTAACCAACCTCATATACAAGCTAAGTGTTTAGAAGATATTGGGATGATTTTAGAAGATCAGAAAAATTTTAGGGAATCATTAAAAATGTATGAAAATGCATTAGGCCTATTTCAGCAAGTCGGAGATCCTGTGGGTATAGCAGGGATTATTCATAACATTGGTACTATCGATTTTTTTCAAGGAAATATTCCTATCGCAATACAAAAATATGAACAAGCATTGCAAATATTAACTCAATTAGGAATAAACGATAGTCCACTTGCACAAACGATTATG
>JAGXNR010000033.1 GCA_019894875.1 Promethearchaeota archaeon
TCTCTAAATTATCCCATTTTATCATTAATTTTTTGTCATCTGATTGTAAAATGAATTTCTTTGCTTCCCTAATAATTTGCTCCACACTAACAAAATCTCCACTTTTAATTGCATCATTATAACTGTTTTCTAGTTTTTTCGATTCCTTTAGGAGTTCAACAAGAGCTTTTTGTCTTTCCTTTTCTTTACGATCCTTTATTATTCCATTGATCCGAGCAATTAATTGCTCTTGTTCTCTTATAAATGATGTTAGATTCTCTGTTTTTGCTAAAGTAATTATTTGATCTGCTAAATCTAATGCTTCTTTAAATTGTCCTTTCATAAATGATTGTCCTTGAATACCAATTTTATCATCAATTTCCGAAATAACTTTTATTTTTCGCTTTTCTTCTTTTTCTTCTACCTGTTCTGTATTCTCCTCAGTCAAAATAATCTCCCTTGGCTCTATTTTTATTTACTATAAATTTTTATTTGATTAATTATCTGTTCATAACATCTTAAAGATTCTCGATAAGATCTATCATCTAATGCGCTTAAACCACTTTTACCTAATTTTTCTACATTTTCAAGTAGTTCTCGAGCAGATTTATATTTTTTTTCCAGAACAATCCAATTTTCCTTGATTTCCTCATTAACAAGTTCAATTAATAATATTTTTGATTTCTCGACAATTTTTTCTAATTTTGGTATATCCAAATCTTTTAGTAAAGAATTCAGTTTCCCTTCTAATTGTTTTAGCTCTAAAACTAATTTTTTCTGCTTTTCTTCAAAGATTTTTCTCTCTTCTATTGATTTTTCAGTTTGTTCTAATATAATTGAATATTTTTCGAGAGTTGTAGATTTATTTAGAGTTTGAGCAACTTGAATTATTTTTTGACAGTCTCTTAAAACATCATCCATCAGGTTAGATTCTTGGTTCTTGTTTATTGATTTTTCTAAGTTCTCTATTTCTGCTATTTTTTTATTGTAATCCTCTTCTGCAGAGATTATTTTTGATTTTAAATCTTCTAATTTTTTCTGATAATTGTGAATATCTAGTTTTTGAACTCTTGTTAGAAACCCATTAATTTCCTTTTTTAGAGGACTAAATTGATAATCTTTGTTCATTTCTTCACTTTTTACTATGAAGATGTCAATACTCTTTATAAGTTCAGCTTTTTGTTTTGCTTCCTGAAGATCCTCCTCAAAATGGTCCCATTTCTTTTTGACTTCATCATTAATTAGATTTGAAAAATTGGATTTTCCTTTTTCCATTATATTAATAGCCTTTTCAATCTCAAGGTTTTTGATTGCTAAGAAAAGATCATTTTCTAACTTAGTGAGTTCTTTAATCAAACGTTCTTGTTCTCTTTTCCAAATCTTTTTTTCCTTTGATATTAATTCTCTGGCTGATGTTATTGTGGATAAATCATGTATCTTACTATTTTTTTTCTCAAATTCTTCAACAATTCTATGTGCCTTTAAAAATTCCTCAGTGGCAATTAAGTCAGAAAATTGTTGATCAAGTTGCTTTACTTCATCTTCTATTTTATCGATAATTACTTTATCTGCACTTCTTGTTTTTAGTTCCGTTATCAATCTATTTTGTTCTGTTAGTAATGCATCATCATTAATTTCTATTGCCAGTTTAATAATTTCTTCAGTAGTTTTGACGGCATTGGGATAATCTTCTGAATCAACTAATTTTCCTGTGGTTAATTTTAAGTGTTCTATTTTTCTGAGTGTAGGAAGCATTACTTTTTCTTGATAATCGATTAATTTATAAAGTTCTTCCTTACTGAGATCTAAATTTTTAAAAAAATCAAACGGTTCTTCTCTCATTTCAAATGTAAAATTACGGATAATGCGAAAATCAGGGAATTCCTCCTTCACAAGTACCCTAATATTAGATATATGATTCTTTAATGCTTGAGTAGCATTACTACCTATCCATATGTACATTATTTTCTTAGAAGTAATATAAATAGCTAAAATATTAACAATTGTGAAGACTTCCTTTACATTCTCATAAGCAATTTCATCAAAAGATCCATCGAAATTGAGTTTAAATATGTTTATTATATTTTGAGACATAAAATTCCAACAATCTAGATTGTAATAAATTAGTCTAAAAATATCCTTTTAAACATTTACAATTAGGCAGTCATACTTATGTTGACAGATGTTTAACTTTAACTTTATAAAACATAGAATTTTAATGATATTAAAAAAAATCAAAAAAATTAGGTACTAAAATGCCAGTAATTTCAATTGAAGTTAAGGGAGAGATTAAGACTCCAAGTATAGACCCTTCATGTTGGATTTCCGAATCAGCTTGGATCATTGGGGATGTCACAATTGGTCCTGAGAATGTTGTTTATCAAGGAGTAATAATCCGTGGAGATTTTGCTAGTATTGAGATTGGAGCTAAGAATGTTTTCCAAGATGCGTGTATAATAAACACCGCAGAAGGTTTCAAGACTACAATTGGTGATAATAATTTAATAGGATTCGGAGCAATAGTTCATGGTGCTACTGTTAAAAATAATGCTGTAATAGGCATTAAGTCAGTACTAATGATTGCAGTAATAGTTGAAGATGACTCAATGGTTGGGGCTACATCATTTGTAGGAATGAGTAAAAATGTTCCTGCGGGAAAAAAATGGATTGGTCGTGAATTAAAAGGGGATAATACTCAAGGAAAAATGTGGGAAGCAGGAAGGCAGTCATGGAGAAAGATGGGGCTTGCCATGAAAAATCAAAAACAAAATCCATAATTTAATTTTTTCCTCTTTATTTTTTTGATTTCCTTTCGTTTTACAGGCTTCTAACATTCAATTACTTATTCTTTGATTTTCATCTCTTTATGCATCAAATTTTTGTGAATATACTTTAACTCAAATTATAATTTGAAAACGTAAAACTTTTGTTCAGTAACCCTTTAAAATTATTAAATGAGTGAAGGAAAAGAACGTACCTTTTTGGTGGGAATTTTTGGGGATAATTTTGAGCACAGAAAATTGTTAGGGCAGGCTTTGGGCGCCCCAGGAACAAGTTCAGATATACAATTCTATAATAGATTAGATTCACAATTGGGGCATGTATTTACCGCTTTAACCCCAATTGAATATCCCGAAAAACTCAAACCATTTTTACAAACGTTAATATTAACTAATATCCATATTTTAATAATTGACATAGAACTTGGTTTAAATGCGTCCGTAGGAGAGACATTAGTGGGAATGGATTTATTCCATGAGAGAGTTAATACAAAATCATTAATTGTACTCTCGGGGATTACTCCTAAAACTGAATGGAAGTTAGAGGATATTAAAAAAAAGCTAGAAACTGTATTGAATAATACTACCCTTCAAGGAATTGAAATAATTGAAATAAGACAGAAAGAAGAATATAACTCTTTAAAGAAAAAAATTGTAGACCTCGCTACTGATATACCTAAGAACGATTTAGAAACACCACCGTACTCAAAAGTGTTAATAGATCATGCATTTTCAGTAAAAGGAATTGGTACAGTTATCCTTGGGATCGTTAGAAAAGGGACAATATATTCAAGCCAAATGCTAGAACTAACAGGAAATCACGGAATTGCTAAAAAAATTATTATTAGAAGTATCCAAAAACATGATAGAACTTTTAAAGAAGCTTCTGAAGGAGATAGAGTTGGATTAGCATTAAAGGGTAATGTTTCCCCATATGATATTAGTAGAGACAACATAATTGTCTCACAAGGCATCTTTAAAGGAGAGGAAGAAGTAACTGCTAAAATTTACATTAACCAATTTTACAAACCTAAAGGTGGAGTTATTATTCCCGGGGATTTAACAGAATATCATGGTATAGTCGAAATTAAAAGTACCCCTTTAAAGATAATCGAAGGAGACCAATTAAAACCAGGAGATTCTGGAATAGTCAAACTGAGCTTTTCCAAACCATTATATCATGATGGAAGTGGTTTAAATGGAATCATTTGTGAATTAAACCGTTTTCAAAATAAATTAAGAATAATTGGGCATTTTAAACAATTATTAGAATAGTCATAGTTCCCTATTAATATTCAGAGGGATCAAAAATATAGTCGAAATTAATAGATCTTTAATTATTAACATTATTTTTACGCGTCTTTTCTGTTATAAATTTAAAAATTTACTTATGATGCTTAAGTAAGTTTGTGATCATTTTCAATAAATTATCATATTCTAAAGGCACGGGTTCATGAAGACGCGCGGCAAATATCGCAAGATCCCATTTTTTAATCTCTTTTAAGCTAATCCCAGTTAGTTTTATATATTGTTTGATATACGTTTTTGCTATAAGAGATTTAATTGTTTTGTAAAAAAATCTAACTATAAAATTTTTTTTAAGAGTAGCTTCGTCAGAAGGTGCCAATCCGTATTTTAAAACGTAAAAAGTTCGCGCAACATCTCCAATTGGATTACCAGAGTATGCATTAGACCAATCAATTATATACAAATCATTTTTCGAGACCATTATATTTTCAGGATGAAGATCTCCGTGGCAAATTGAATTTCCATCAGGTAATTTCTCTATATTTCTGATAATCTCTTTTTTCTGCTCATCATCTAATAAATTCGTTTGATTGACCGCTGAATTAAAGGTATCTTTTTGTGAGATAATATCCTTTATTTCATATTTATGCATTTCAGCATGGATTTCTGCTAACATCCTCATACCATTGCCTACAGTTTTAATTTTCCTCCCCATGAATTCCGTTAAGATTATCCCTTCAATATAGTCATAAACGATACCAATTCTACCGTCTTCTTCAATTTTCTCATAAGCTTTAGGGCAATTAGGGAAAATTTTTCCAATCACGATATCCATCTTAAATTGATAATCTATTAAATTTTTTGGAAAATCTTTGTAGAATAATTTTAAAACTCTGTTATTATCCCAATATATTACTTCTGCTACCCTCCCTTTCCCAATAACGTCTCCTTTTTCCATTCTTTACACCATCTTTTTTGGATCTAGTAATTCATCTAAATTATCAATCTTTATACCCATATCATTAATTATTTTACGACAGGTTTTACCTTCTTTATAGGCTCTTTGGGCAATCTCCGAACATTTATCATAACCAATTATAGGTGTAAGGTTGGTAACAACCATAATCATTTCTTCTAATTGTTTATTAATTTGTTCTGTATTTGCTTCTAAATCAACTAAACAGTGGTCGATAAAAGAGTTGATACCTCCTATAAGAATTTTAATTGATTTAATCAAATTTACGATTATAATTGGCTTACAAACATTCAAATCTAAAATGCTACCATAAGCTTCCCCAAATGAAATAACATGATCATTTCCACATACTTGAAGGCAGACTTGTATTAGCGCCTCAGATTGGGTTGGGTTAACTTTTCCAGGCATAATAGAAGAACCAGGCTCATTTTGTGGTAAAATTAACTCTGATAAACCCGCACGAGGGCCACTACCCATCCAGCGAATATCATTTGCCATTTTCATTAATGATAAGGCAAGTAATCGTAAATCGGCACTCACTTTTACAATCGTATTATGCGAGGCAATGCCTTCTGCTTTTACAGGATTGACCTTGAAAGGTATTTTTGTGATTCGAGAAAGGTGAGAAACGGTGCGTTCCGCAAAGTCTTTATGAGTATTCAATCCAGTTCCTAACGCTGTGCCACCAATTGGGATATAATATAATTCCTCACAACTAATTCGCAATCTTTCTATACTTGTTTCAATTTGTTTCCTATAGACTTCAAATTCTAAAGATAATGGTATAGGAACTGCATCTTGTAAATGAGTCCTTCCCACTTTAATAATATCTTTAAACTCTTCAATTTTTTTTGTAAGTTGCTCTTTCAGCCTTTCCAAAACTGGAAATAATTTCTGTACCATATGTAAACCTGATATGTGCATTGTACTAGGTATAACATCATTAGATGATTGTCCTTTATTCACGTGGTCGTTGGGATGGATTGGGTGTTTTTTACCCATAGGGAAGCCTAATATTTGGCAAGCGCGATTAGCAAGTACTTCATTCATATTCATATTAGTTTGAGTTCCAGATCCTGTCTGAAAGATGTCGATAGGAAATTGATCTAAATATTTTTCTTCCTCTAAGATTTCATTTACTGCTTTAAGAATAGCTTCACCATATTCTTTTTCAATTAAACCTAATTCCATATTGGATAGTAAGCATGCTTTTTTTAACTGAGCCAGGGATGTAATAAATATATGTGGAAACACATTACCGCTTATCTGGAAGTTTTTTATAGCCCGTTGAGTATTAATGCCCCAGTAAGCGCTTTTAGGCACCTTGATCTCACCTAAGATATCTTTTTCAATACGGAAATTCAAAATTAATTTCACCTTTAATTTAAAATCTTATAAAGTTATTAGAAAGACGATAATAAAAAAAGTTTATATTAATATTCAATTAATTTGAATAATTTTTCATATACTAAGTTTTTAAATTCAGAGAAAATCACGTATCAGTGAATTTACTTTATCTGGTTGTTCGTTTATTATCCAATGTGAGCCTTCAGGAATACGTTTAATGCTTAAGTCTGGGACAAATTCATCAAGACCTTCAAGGTTATGAACAGTAAGAGCTGTATCTTTTTCTGCCCAAATTACTAACGTAGGCATATTTATCATAACGAGGTTAGTTTCCATTTGTTCACTAGTTAATTCTGATATGTCCTCTCCTTGTGAAGGAGGTCGTAATCCACCAGCACGATAATAATTTAGCCCCCCAGTAAGTGCTCCTGGTTGGGACCACGCTTCTCTGTAAATTTGGCGATCGTCTTCATCAAATTCCATGTCAGATGTAACAACTACACTAAATAAATTTGCATAATCATTCGCAGATAGAGCACTTTCTGCATTTTTTGACCGGAAAAACAATACATATTGACTAGACGATTGCTGATCTTTATTTTTTGAAAGTAATCTACCAAAAATATTTGGATGAGGGGCATTAATAATAATTAGCTTTTCAACTAAATCAGGGTGCATATTTGCGAATGGATAAGCAACAACACCCCCCCAATCATGCCCTACTAATATAAATTTCTTCCTTCCAAAATGATCTTCAACTAATGCCCTGAGATCCTCGACCATATGGTGGGGTTGATATTGTTCTATCTCCTCAGGTTTGGATGATAAATTATATCCTCTCATATCAGGAGCTACAGCTAAATAATCTTTTGAAAAATGTAAAAGCTGATCTCTCCACATATACCAGAATTGGGGAAAACCATGCAAGAAAATAATTAATTTTCCATCTTCAGGGCCGGCTTTAATATAATGAAGTTTAATGTTGTTAACTTCAGCAAATTCACTTTTAAATTGCGGATATTTTTTCTTTATTATTTCTTCAGACATTTTAGTTTACCTAATTTGAATCTATTTAGATTATTATGTAAAAAAAGCGTATCAAAAGCTAAATAATATACAATTAATTTTATGTTGTAATATATTTCAAACATTAAAAATTCTTAGTGAGTATTTATGGACAAAGATAATTCTAATGAAGAAAAGCCATTATATTTAGATTACAATAAATCCTTTGAAGCAAGAGTAGATGATCTAGTCTCAAGAATGACCCTTGAAGAAAAAATTTCGCAGATGTTTAATACTGCTGCAGAAATCCCTCGCTTAAATATACCAGAATACAATTGGTGGAATGAGTGTTTACACGGTATTCTTCTAGTAGGAGATCATGCAACTGTATTTCCACAAGCTATTGCCCTCGCGGCTACTTGGAATGTAGATTTAATTAATGAAGTTGCCAATACCATTTCAGATGAGGCAAGAGCTAAACACCATGAATACGTAAGGAACAATGAAAGAGGGCTCTTTAAAGGATTAACTTTTTGGTCACCTAATGTAAATTTATTCAGAGATCCTCGTTGGGGTAGAGGACAAGAAACTTATGGAGAAGATCCTTTTCTATCATCTAGGATGGCAGTCAGTTTTATAAGGGGACTTCAAGGAAATGATCCGAAATATTTAAAAGTAGTCGCAACACCTAAACATTATGTTGTTCACAGTGGTCCAGAGCCCTTACGACATAAATTTAATGTTCACGTTTCAGAGAAAGATCTATGGGAATCATACCTCCCTGCATTTGAATCAAGTATTAAAGAAGCTAAAGCTTTTTCTATAATGTGTGCATACAATAGAACAAATAATGATCCATGCTGTTCTAGCAAAATATTATTACAAGAAATCTTAAGAGATAACTGGGGATTTGAGGGATATGTGGTTTCTGATTGTGGAGCCATTACTGATATTTATAGAGGTCATAAAGTAGCTAAAACAATAGGAGAAGCTACTGCATTATCAATAAATGCCGGATGTGATCTATTTTGTAATGTTATGCAAGCAGATATAAAAAAAAAGAAAGAATTTTGGGGATGGATGAAAGATGCTATAGAAATGAAACTTTTAACTGAAGAGACAATAGATAGTGCCATACGACGCTTATTTATGGCAAGATTTAAATTAGGTATGTTTGATCCTCCTGAACTAGTCCAATATCAACATATTCCTTTTGAAATAAATGATTGTGAAGAACACCGAAAATTAGCTTTAAAAACTGCTAAGGAATCGATTGTTCTTTTAAAAAATGAAGGAAACCTATTACCTTTAAAGAAAGATCTTGAATCAATTGCAGTAATTGGACCTAACGCTGACACACTATCAGTACTTAGAGGGAATTATGCAAGTCTTCCTTCCAGATGGACTACTTTCCTTAATGGTATTAAAAATAAGGTATCATCTGAAACAGAAGTGTTATATACTATAGGATGCCCACGTGTAGAAAAATCTAAAGACGGTTTTAATGAGGCGATTTATATTGCAGAAAAGTCTGAAGTTGTTATAATGGCTCTTGGTATTTCCCCTAGATATGAAGGAGAAGAGGGATCTGCAACACAAACCGAAGCGGGTGGAGATCGTCCGCATATATCTCTACCAGGTTTTCAAGAAGAATTATTAAAAGCGATCCGTAAATCTGGAAAACCAATTGTGCTTATTCTAACTAGTGGAAGTGCTTTGGCTGTTAATTATGCAGAAGAACATATCCCTGCAATTATTCAAGCATGGTATCCTGGCGAAGAAGGAGGAAATGCAGTTGCTGACGTTATTTTTGGAGACTACAATCCTGCAGGTAAACTACCAATTACCTATTATAAATCTCTTGACCAATTACCCCCATTTGACGATTATCGCTTAGAAGGGAGAACTTATAGATATTTTAAGGATGAACCATTATATCCTTTTGGGTACGGGTTAAGTTATACTAAATTCAAATATAGTAATCTACAAATCTCCCCACCTAAAGTAAAAATTGGAGAGGATTTATTAATAAATGTCGATGTTGAAAATATCGGAGAAATACCTGGAGATGAAATAGTCCAGTTGTATTTGAGCAAATCTTCGCTTGATTTAAACTTACCAATTCGAGAACTTCAAGGATTTAAAAAAATAACCCTTAAAAAAGGAGAAATCAACACTATATCATTCACACTAACACCAAAAAACCTTTTCATTGTTAATGATGAAGGAAAGCGCATTATTGAACCTGGAATAGTACAACTATCTGTTGGAGGGTGTCAACCAGGTTTTGGTGATAAAGGGGTAAGTTTTGTTGAAGAAAGTTTCGAACTTGTAGGGGAAAACATGAGGACCCAATAATTTATAGATTATACCACTTAATTTTATTTCTTATTCTATTTGAATCTCGTTTTGAAATTCCTTAACGAGGTCAAAATCTCCCCTATCGCGTAAAGCTTTGGAAACTTGATTATTTTAATCGCTTCTTCTTCAGATAACCCATAAGAGTCCTCAAGATCATCATAGATAGAATTTCATTTTCAATTGTATATTGAACACCTTCGATATATATCAAACTCCGCCTATCTTCTGGCTTCAATTGATTGTAGTATGATTGAACACCTTCAACGATACTTTTTAGAGTATTTTTACACGATATTGGTTGTAATTTAATATCCCCGTATGAATATGAGTCAGATATTATAATATCTTGTATATTCAATTCAAGGATTTCGCTTAATTGTATTAAAGCATTAGTGTCCCAATGAACATTTTGATTTTCATTCATTTAATTCTCCTCCGTGAAAGGTAAATAATAAAATTGATTATTTTTATAATCCTAAAATGCTAAGTAAAAATATATTTATTGAATTATGCAATTGATCATTTATTGAATTAACTCTAAAAGAAGTCATAATGGTAGATACTAGTGTTGTAGGCTATCATAGTGCCTATACAAAGCTACTTATTGATTGGGTTGGTACTTCTCGATTATACATTGATCATGTTAAATATCCTGAAAAAGTTGAAGAAGTGCTCGAAGCAATTAAAAAAAATCAGGAAAAGCAATATCAAATAGCAGCTGAGGCACCAGCTGACATGTTTGAAGTAGGGGATCATATTGATGATGTTTTCATCAAACCGTCCGCATTTGAAAAATATATCCTTCCCGTTCATAATAAATTTGCACGAATGGCTCATTCTAAAGGTAAAATTACGGCTATTCATTGCGATGGGAGATTAAATGGTTTAAAGGAACTTATAGGTGAATTAGAACATGATATAATACATGCAATAACTCCCCCTCCAATTGGGAATTTACCGATAAAAGAAGCTCTTGAAATATGGCCTAACAAGATACTGTGGATAAATTTTGAATATTATAACATGGGTCTTAAAGCAATGCAAAAAAAACTCTTAGAACTTTTACGCGCAATTATTCCGGGTTATAGAGTAATATTTGGTCCTTCTACCGAAAGGTGGGTTCCTCCCGAATATCTTCGACTTCTAACCAAGATTTTATCACAAGCAACTCTTCCTTTAACAGAAGAAAAAATCCAAAAAATAGAAAACTCGTTATAATATTTAATTTAAAGTTTTGCTTCCAAATCTTTTAGTTCTTCTGCAGCTATTGCCATAAGGCCCCTTAATAATATTAATAGAGGATTAAAATCTGCTGGATTTCCTTTTAAACTTATTGCTCCACTCCTGAAGAGAGTAGCATTTTCATTCAAATATTCAATAGAAGATCTAGAGAAATATTTTACAGCACCTTCTTCTGACATTTTTACTGTCACATCTGGAGTTTCATTTACTCCTTCCCCTATTTTTAATTTATTATTTTCAATTTTAAGCCAAAAGTTTTTAATGTCAAGTAGGTTGAACTGTAAAACTTTTTCCAAACCAAAAAGCTCATCCTCGGCATAAACTGATTGATTTGAGATCCAGCTAATTGCTTTTAAGTAGTCATAAACATCACTGGCTTTAAGAGTTCCGTCGACTCGTTTTCTTTCAAGTTTGAGTGCTCGTTGAATTTTGTCTTCACTCATTTTTTAACTGCCTCTTTAGGTATTATTTTAACTTTTATAGGCTTAGATGCTTGATGCTTAACCCAAATGACTAGATTATTACTTTCTAATCCATAGTTTATTCCATATCTAAATTCTTTTCCCTTAGAAAATTTTCTACCGTCAATTTCGAATTCGAGTTCAGTGCTTAGATTTCGAATTACAAAAGCAGGATTCACAACTGGATTATCCACATTTGCGTTAATAGTAAATTCAAGCGATCTTTTCGATTCGGGGTTAGAGCAGGAAAAATAATATGCACGTTCGTGTTGAAGGTATCCCTCACTAATGTAATCATCACTTTGAAGTTGAATTTCTGGTGCTTTTAACCAAGATTTAGCAAGATCGACCAAATCAACAAGCGGGTAACTACTTTTATCCCACAATCCATGCATCATAATCCGTCTTCGGAACTCAGGCCCTACCTCATAGTCTTCCCACTCTGCCATCGAAGAAACATTAGTATGGGAGGGACGATCACTATAATGGGTTCCTGCACCATCACTGGGGATAGTTGTTATTGGCCAAGCACGATGCCATGGCCATTTGGAGTATTCAAGACGGGTTGAAAAGTAATATGGAAAGAAAAAAGGATTTCTTCTGCGTCTTCCGTTAAATAGATAGCCTGCTGCGACACAAGGCCCATCGGGGACTATAAAAAAAGGTACAGTATTTGATTTAATGTTAATTACTTCAATATTCTTATTGCGAGGTTTTATGAAACAATCTGGTCGTCCTTTTTCCCAAGAGTATACATGTGATTCTCCTTCCATATTAAGGAAGGTTACAGAATTAATTTCAAGAACATCTTCAGGACGCTGACCCTCTGAAATCAAAATAATTGACTCCTGAAATTCATGGGGCGCCATTGGGCGAGTGCTATGTAAAGTTATATCCCGAATCCCAATTCCATCTGGATAAATTACATAATATTCGTCACTCCAGTCACCCCACCCCGTAAACCAATCTATATTAGCTTGCACTCCCCGGGTATCAATAAGTGCATATCGCCAATGAACTATGACTCTGGCATCATTTGATTCTATAATACGTACATGACTATGTTTACACTGCTTATCACTCATCGGTTCTGCACTACCGAAGGTATTTGGTGCCCAGGCTTCATTAAACTCGTTTGTATACCAAATTCCATTACCAGTAACCCAGTGGGGGATATAATTTGCACCATGCCAGAATACAAAACTATAGGGGGCATCATCAAAATTCACCACCACGTCAGCGTGTTCCCGGATTCGCCATAAACGATCCCACTCCTTAGTGTATTTCAATTGCGTGTAATAGGCCCCAAATCGGTCTGTATATCTAGGGATTATAGGTAAACCTCGTTTTTCCAAGGGGGGAATTCCCACATTACTTGTACTGTTAAACTCTTCATTAACTTGATCCGCAGTAAAAGAATGATTAAACAACTTGAGTTCATCGATAATACAGTCTAAGTAAAAAATTGTTTCCAAACTAGAATCAGGAAGATAATATTGAGCGGGTTTAACAGCTTTAGCGGCTCTACCAATATAAGTTGATTCTCTTGGAAGCAATAAAGTATCACCTTCTTTTTCAAATCCAATCGATTCTACCCTATCACCATTGATATATAACGAAATTCCATCCTTATAATTGTAGATAGCGATAACGAAAATCCATTCATAGAGCGGACATGCAGTTTTAGTTTGTACACTATACCATTTGTCATCGATTCCAACTTTAAACTGGATTCTCCCTTCCCCTGTTATTCCAAAAAAAAATCCCATATTCTCATTGTAATTCTCTATTATTGGGGCATCATTCCACGGATAGGCCCCAACTGCAATCCAGGCAGTGATGGTTAAATCTTTTGAAATATCAGGTAAAAAATTTTGAGGTATTATTACATGTGTGGAGTACCCATCAAAACGAAGAGCATTTCCTTTAACACCCTTTAGAAAGTCAAAATATCCCTTGACTTTGTATTTAATGTTTGATGCATGATCTAAAATTGAGTTTTTACCTATAATCTCATCAAACTTCAAATAACCAATTAAATATTCTTGCATAATTGTATAATAATAATAGAATAATTTTGGAGTTATTTAAGCCCAGCTAATTTTAAAAGTTACGGCGTAGTTACATGGTTTTTTATCTGGAACTTCTATATGAAGACCCTCATCATCCACTGACCATTTAAGGTCTTTATCAACACCTAACATCTTGATCGAGTTAATATCATCTTCTGAGATCAAATGAAATAGGTTCGGGTTATCGTCTTCTGTCATTTCTATCCACGAGGTTCTAAGGGTTTTAATTGTTAATTTAGATCTCATAGGCCATCCTAAAACAATTGCATAAAGTGCATTATCCTTAGCTGTAAACCGAATGTCCTCCGGTGTATATGGTCTGTCACGACTTTCAGAAAACATACCACCTTCTTTTAATTTAGTTGGACCTTCTTCAGCTATAGACCAAGGAGTACTTCCATAAATAGCCTCTCCATTTAACTCTAACCATCTCCCCATTTCACGAAGTGCATCTTGATGGAGTTCCGGAATTGTGCCATCAGATTTTGGACCAATATTAATAACTAAATAACCATGTTTTGCTACTCTATCAATAAAATTATGTACAAGTATACGGGGTGATTTTACTCCCGCTTCTCTGGCATAACCCCAAGCAGTCCCTCCTGCATTAATATCTACTGACGTATCTGTAATCCATTTATAATATGTAAGGCTATTTGCTCTTCCTACCTCATAATCAACAACACCAACTCCAGGGGGAAGATTATTCATCTTGTAGAGGATTTCAACTTCTTTACCCCATTCTTCCGCCCTATTAAAATAGTATGCTAAGACTTCTTTCTTATATTTTTCTTGAATTCTTCCTAGACCAAAATCCCACCAAATAAGATCAGGTTTATATTTATCGATTACCTCTATGACTATCGCTTTCCACCAATCAAGAAATTCCTTATTAGGCCATATTTGATGACGCTTATATTTCCCATTATATCTTACACCATATAATCCTGCGTATTCGGGATTAAAAGTATCAAATTCAGGACTAGACTGAGGAAAGAATTGCCAATTTGCAGCATGGTGAAAGGCGATCATAAATTTCATACCCTGTTTTCTAATCGCTTTCTCCATTTCACCCACAGTATCCCTTTTTGGTCCCATTTCAGCAGCATTCCATTTAGTTACTTTACTATCCCACATGGCGAATGAATCATGATGGATTGCTACTGGTCCTGCAAATTTAGCTCCCGCATCCTTGAATAACTTTGCCCATTCGTCAGGATTAAACTTTTCTGCTTTAAATAGAGGGATGAGATCTTTATAGCCAAATTCAGTGGGATCCCCATAATGTTGCACATGATATTCATATTGCCTTGAACCTTTCCTATACATCCAAAATGGATACCAGCTAACATTTGGTCCGCAAGCGGGTACAGAGTAAACACCCCAATGATAATAAATTCCAAATTTAGCGTCATCAAGCCATTCTGGAGTTCTATGCCTTTTTAAAGAATTCCATGTTGGTTCATAGTGCTTTTTGTCAGACATTAGCTTAGTATTTATTCTTATTATATTGTTATTATGATATTAGTTAGAATTAAATAACGTTTATATAATTTGAACTGTGGTTTTACTTCTCAAGGTTAAATAAAAAAAAAGTTAAAAAATAGTTTATAAATTATTGGATATAGTTTGAAGCAGTTTTTAATTGTTCTTCGGCTTCTTTTACTATCCTTTCTATAATATCAGAAACCTTTTCGATTTTATTTATAATCCCAATACTTTGCCCTATTAAGACGCCACCATTTTCCATATCCCCTTGATAGGCTGCAAAAGCTGCCTTAGCATCTTTTCTTAATTCTTTAGCGAGTTCTTCCTGTGAAATTGCGGTACGGTGATCAGCTAAGGCTTTTTCCTCTGCTATTTTTTCCTCTTTCGTTTTTACTGTTCCTTTTGATAAGGCAAATTTATTTCTCCAGTATCTAATGATACTAAGAGCGCCTGTTCTTATAACTGTATCTTGGGCTTTAGCAGGTGGAATAACAGCTTTGTAATTTTCATGAAATTCACTATCTATAGAAGCAATAAACCTTGATCCCATAGCAATTGCTCCTGCACCTAGAGATAATGCTGCTGCCAATCCTGCTCCTGTTGCATATCCACCACACGCAATCCTTGGTATATCAGGATGTTTTTCCTGAAGTTGTTGCTGTAAAACCATACCTCCTACTCTTTCATAGGATTGATGACCACCACCTTCGAATCCAGTAATTACCAGCCCATCAACCCCCGAAGCGACACTCTTGTCAGCTAACCAAAGTGCAGGAGAAACGTGAAAGTGTTTGATTTCGGTTGTCTTCCTTAGTTTTTGAAAATCTTTATTTTGGGGCATTCTTCTTGAGGACCCTGCACTAGAAAGAGCATATAAACACTGCTCTCTAAGTTTAGGATTAGCCATAATATGTTTTGAAGCTGTACTTATTATTTCTTCGGCATCTAGCACATTTCTCGAAGTTATCACATTAAATCCAAAAATTCCATCCGTATGCTCCACTACATAATCAAGATTTTTCTTTATTGCTACGGGGATACTTTTTTCATAACCATCCATAGATACGGTCGTATGGGATATCGTGCCTATTCCGCCTGCCTCTGCCACTGCTAGAGCTAATTCGGTTGTTCTAAAAGGTCCCATTGGTGCATTCACAATTGGATGCTTAACACCAAACATTTCGGTAATATTTGTTTTTATTGTCAAATTTATTCACCTTTTTTTTTAAAGTGAATCTATTCCTAAAAAAGCTTTCTCTTCTGCAAAATCAAAATAATTTAGATCATTTTTTAAAATTTGTGAAAGAATTTTTTTCACTTAATCAATTGTTTCTGATGTTCTTTATAGCCGTTATAGGTAATAACTCCTTAAGTTCCCAAATCTAAGATTACAAGCCTTTTTTTATAGTTAATAAATGTTTTTAGAAAGGATTATTAAACAATTTTTTATAAATTACCCTTAATTTACCTAAAAAACGTATAAACTAATCATATTAAATTAAACTACTATGTCAGTCATTGGTATTGATAAAGATAAATGTTCAAATTGTAAGCAATGTATCCGAGAATGCGGTCGTGAATATTTTTCTGTTAATGAAAATGGAGATGTTCTTTTTAATGAAAATCTAAAAACTTGTAATATTTGTGGTCATTGTATAGCAGTTTGTCCTGAAGAGGCAATAATAACAGAGGATCTAGATGACGTTGAGACATTCCCAGGGATTGATTCCCCTGAAACTATTGTAGAAAGCGATAAACTACTTAGGCTTCTTCGTGCCAAACGGTCAATTCGATGGTATAAAAATAAGAAAGTTCCAAAGGAATTATTAGAAAAAGTCTTTGAAGCCATGAGATATGCCCCAAGTGCTTCTAATGCTCGTAAGTGGCGTTATGTAATTTTATCTGACCCTGAAAAAATTAAAGCATTAAACAATGAAATTGTTAAAGTTAATTATGCTTATATGGGATTCCAATCAGGAGAACAAGCACTCAAGTACTTTGAATCTACAGGAAGGAGTATCTTCTATAATGCACCGCATTTAATTGTGCTTTATTATAGGACTGTTGAAAGAAGTACCGTGATGGTTGGATTACGAGCAAATGATGCAGGAATCGCTTTAACTTATGGAATGTTAGAAGCTGAAAGTCTTGGTCTTGGAACTTGCTGGATTGGATTAGTTCAAGGTGCTGTTCCAATGAATAAAGAAATTTTAAATATTTTAGGAATAAAAGGAATGGTGCTTGGAGCTTTTACATTGGGTTATTCCGCTATAAAATACCGCAGGACAGTCCCGCGACCACCGCTAAAAATAAAAGGATTAGATTAGTAAAAATGTTTAAGAAATTCCCTACAAACCCATTTCATGTAATTTTTGCATAATTTCTTGTTTTTTCTTTCCTTTCAAGTCATACCACTTATAAAAAATTAAAGCACCAACTATACAAAATATAAAAGGTAAAATACCTTGAATCAAGCGAAGACCAAATAATCCGGCAGTACCTGGATTATTCGGGTCATAAAGTGTGACAATATGGATAATGGCAACGATAAAACTCTGAATAGAAACGGAGATTTTAATAAAAAAATTCCTGATTCCCAATAATGTTGCTTGGTGGTGTTTCTGAGTTTTTACTGCAATTTCATCGTAAACATCAGCGAACAAAGGGGATAACATAATCAAAAACATAGCAATTGCAATTCCTCTTAAAAACGCGATTATAAATAACTGGAGAAGATCTATAATAAAAAAATTACATAACACGACTAACCCGAAAAAAAACAAACCCAATGAATAGAGTGTTGAATGATCAATTTTTTTTGCAACCTTAAACCAAATAGGAATTGTCATGAGAGAAGATAAAAGCATTAGTGATGATTCAATAGTTCTTACTCCTTGATCTGCTTTAAGAACGTCATCAATAAAATTTACAGAATTCATGCTAATTAAACCCATTGCTATCATAAAAAAAATATAGCTAAAAAGAACCAACATAAAATTCTTTTGCTTGATCACTATTTTCATTGTTTTAAAGAAAGAAATCTTTTCTGCATTCTCATAACCTACGATAAAACGTTCTTTTATCTCCTCAGGTTCTTTTAAGCCAGGAAGAAAAACTAATAGAGAAACCACTAAAATAAAAACACTTATAATTGCAGCATTGGTAAATGAAGTGGGATCCCCTGGGGTGATTATTAGAGACCAGACTCCTACTGTTAAAAAATTAGCAATAAATGTAAAAATTTGAGTCATTAAACCCGCTCTTCTGCGATCAGTCTCTCCTCTGAAATGAGCACCAAATCCCCCAAAAGTATGGGTTTGCATGAGTGAAAAGAAAACGTCAAATAAACAAACTATGATTATATAATAGAGTAAAACAGGGATTACACTCCCAACTCCAATAACATTCGGTGGAGTAAAAAGTAAGAAAAAAAGTATTATTGTTGGAATCCCACCTATTATGACCCAAGGAGCGTGAAAGCCCCATTTTCTCGTCCATTTTAAGGGTCTATCAGTATAAAATCCAATAAGGAGTCCCACAACCATACTCCATACTGTGTACACCACGTTTGCCATAGCCATATAAATGGGCCACAAAGAGACAAAACTAACAAAACCGAGATTATCCTCGTAGAAAGTCCATACAAAACTATTGAAAGCCATCATAACAAAAATACTGAAAAAATATCCCATAGAAAACAAAAACATCTTCAGTATAGATGCTTTTTTTAATTCATCTGAATTTAAACCTTTTCTTAAAGATGCCATTTTAAGCTCTCAACAAAATTCAATTGTAATAATGTATTTCATTTACTTATTTATTAAATTGATCTTAATAGCTATCAATTAGAAGAATAAAACAAATAAATTACGGGATCTATTTTATAGAATATTAGATAAAATTTTATTACTAACTGAATGAACTTCATTATAATTTGTGATCTATTCACTTCTATTAAGCTAATAAAAAAGAGGGATAAAATATTCGATTGCTTGAATATGAGAGTAAAAGAATTTTCAATAGGTTTGAGATACCTTTAGCAGAAAATATAATTATCGAAAAAGGGGAAATTATTGAAGACAAAGTTAATCAATTTACATTCCCCGCAATAGTTAAATCTCAAATTGCAATTGGGAGCAGGAAGAAAGCAGGGTTGATAAAAATTGCTAATTCAAAGGAGGAAGCAATATCTCTTTGCAAAGAATTTTTTAGTAGAGAAGTTGCAGGATTCCAAGTAGAAGCAATTCTCATAGAAGAATTAGTTAAGATTGACCATGAATATTATTGTTCAATTGCATTAGACGCATCAGGGGGACAATTTTACATTATAGCTAGTAAAGAAGGAGGAATTGACATTGAAGAAGTGTCTAGAAACAATCCCGAAGCAATAATAAAAGTTAATTTCACATTAAAAGAAGGGTTGTCAGAAGATCTTGCTAAAAAGGTTTCTGCACAATTAGGATTTAAAGATGAGTTTTTAGATTCAGCAATAGGTTTATTTAAAAAATTATGGGAAATTACTAAAATACTTGAAGCACAGTTAGTAGAAATAAACCCATTAGTTCTTACTCCTTCTGGATTAGTCGCTGTTGATGGTAAAATGATACTAGATGATGATACAGCGTTTCGACAATCAATAGTCCAAGAATTGCAAAACAAAAAGCTTTCGCAGTTAGAAAAATTAGCGAAAGATTCGGGTTTTTCATTTGTAGAACTCTCTGGCGAAATAGGTATTTTAGCAAATGGAGCGGGTCTAACAATGGCATTATTAGATGTCTTATCCGAATTAGGTTTAAACCCTGCAAACTTTTTAGATGTTGGTGGTGGAGCAAGTAAAGAACGAGTATACAGTGCTTTAAAATTGCTATTTAAGATGAATCCTAAAACTGTGTTAGTAAATATCTTTGGCGGGATTACGCGTTGTGATGTAGTTGCCGAAGCTATAATTCAAGCATTAGAGGATTTTAAAGATACACCACCTTTGGTAATAAGATTGATAGGTACCAATGATAAGGAAGGAATTGCACTTCTTAATAATGCAGGAATCACAGCTTATCAAAATATAATGGATGCTGTACAAAAAGTTAAAGAGGTTGTTGGGGAATAATATGTACATAAGCAAAAACTCAAAAGTAGTGGTTCAAGGTATTACAGGAAGTCAAGGTAAATTCCACACTCAATTAATGCTTGATTATGGAACAAATATTGTAGCAGGAGTCACTCCTAAAAAGGGAGGAGAAATTATTCATGGAATTCCCGTTTTTAATACTGTGAAAGACGCTGTAGAAGAAACAGGGTGCAATACAAGTATTGTCTTTGTTCCCGCAAGATTCACCTTTAGTGCTGTAGAAGAAAGCTTACTTTCAGGAATTATTATGACATGCATCATAACAGAGAATGTTCCTGTTTTTGACATGATTCAATTAAATGAGATGGCTAAAGAACGAAATCTACATATAGTAGGTCCAAATTGCCCGGGCATGATGATACCAGATAAAATGAAATTAGGGATAATGCCAGGTGATATGTGTCATTATGGTAATGTTGCGGTTATCTCAAAAAGTGGTACATTATCTTATGAAATTACAAAAGCTATTGGAAATGCGGGAATTGGAGTGTCTGCCTATGTTGGAATTGGAGGTGATCCTGTTCGTGGTACAACAATGTTAAAGGCATTTAAATACTACTCAAACGATCCTAAGAGTAAACTTATTGTTCTTATTGGTGAAATTGGGAGTGATGAAGAAGAAAAAACTGCTGAATTTATAAAACAATATACAGATAAACCAGTTGTAGCATATGTAGCCGGAAGAAGTGCCCCAGAAGGTAAACGGATGGGTCATGCAGGCGCAATTATCTCTGGTGATTTTGGTACAGCACAAGGTAAAATTAGAGCTCTTTCAGGAGCAGGTGCTTTAATTGCTGATACTCCATGGGATGTTCCCCAATTAATTAAACAAATTTTGTAAAGGTGAATAGAGAGTTTTATCTAAACTCCTTATATAATTTTCTTCGGTTTGATCAAACTGAATTACAAATTTTGTAAGAAATCATTTATAACTGAAGTTATTGCTTGAAAATCCATCAGTTCTTCTCCACTACCTTCAAATGAAACGTCCCCCGCCTTATGGGCACTTGAGATTTCGATATGACCAAATAATATTCCTGAAAAAACGTTCATAGTAGTATTAAAAGTTAAAGTTGGTACTTCAACTTCTCCTTCCCCAAAATCAACTTTCCCTCCCTTAAATTCTAACCAAAATTTCCTATTTTCATCAGAAATTATAATTTGCCCTAAAAATTCCATGTCTAACATTGCCATATCTTCGAATTCCTCTTGCAATTCCTTTTTTTCTAATGATATTTGTTTATATACTTCTAATAACTGGAGTGTATCATCAGCAGTAACAGCTCCACCTTCGTTTAATTTGGATTTAACATTGTCTAAAAACTGTTGATTTACCATTATATTTCATCTCTTTCTAATTTATTAATTGACATTAAAGAACAATATAAAAATCGAATTAATTAAATCTTTTCTTTAAGATATTTCCCATTATCATTTCTTAATTTGAAACATTAATTAATGATTTCCTCTAAATTAAATTAAAAATAAAATTTACAAAAATCAAACAAGTGATAAAAGATGAGGAAAGTAGCTATAATTGGCGTAGGAGTTACTCCATTTAAACTAAGATATATAGATAAGACATATTTCGAACTTGCTTACGATGCAACAAAACTAGCCCTTGAAGATGCTAATAAGAACGGTGCGGAAATAATCCATAAAGACATAGAATCTGCTGTATATGGAATATATAATGAGCTTTTCGAAAGACAATTTATGCCTGATATTTTTATTAATTCTTATTTGGGTTTAAATGATAAACCGGGAGTTAGAGTGGCTACTGGTGGTGCAACGGGTGGTTATGCAGTTCGTACTGCTTATGCTGAAGTCGCTTCGGGATTATCTGATTTGAATCTATGTCTTGGGGTAGAAAAGTGTGCAGATTGTTATGATGAGCAAACAGGTGCATCAACACCAGAAGTGTTAAACTCTATTGCATATTCAACAGATATGACCTATGAGTATCCAATGGGAGTTAATGCAGCAAGTTCTTATGTTAGTATGGTAAATGCTCATTTTGAGGAATTTGGAAATCCTACAGAAGAACAGATGGCGTTGGTTTCAGTGAAAAATCACGGAAATGCGATAAATAATCCTAAAGCTCAATCTCCTATGGAAATAACCGTAGATGATGTTCTCAACTCAAGGATAATTTGCTATCCTTTCAAACTATTGGATTGTTGCTTATATTCGGAAGCTTCAGCAGCACTAATTTTAGCAAGTGAAGAAAAAGTTAAAGAATTAAAAGTTGTGAATCCAATTTGGATAACAGGGGTTGGTGCCGCGAATACAGATTGTTTTATAGGGAATAGAGAGGATATGGGAAGATTATATTCAAACATCCATGCGGCAAAAGCGGCATATAAAATGGCAGGATTAGAGTACAATAAAATTAAAAGTCAAATTGATTTGGCAGAATTGCATGATGCATTTTCTGGTCAAGAAGTTATTTCTTACGAAGAATTAGGTTTTGTATCATTCGGGGAAGGTGGTAAATGGATTGAATCCGGGGGTCCGTTAATGGATGGTGAAGTACCATGTAATCCATCTGGAGGGCTTATTGGATGTGGTCATGCGGTAGGGGCAACAGGAATTATGTCTACGGGAGAAGCTGCACTTCAACTGAGAGAAGATGCGGGAAAACATCAAGTAAAGACAATCAAAAATGGAAGAGCTATTTCCCATTCAATTGGAGGCCCTGGAGCAGCATACGCAGCTATAATTGTAATGGAAAATGAGGAGGGGATGAAAAAATAATGAGTGATAAATTTCAACCACATGAAATTAGAGACATAATTAAGATAAATTACAAATATACGATGGGTGGACAATCCAAGTTTTTCTTGGAACTTATGAGAAATAAAAAGATCCTGGGTACAAAATGCACAAAATGCGGGAAAGTTTGGATGCCACCCAGAATTAATTGCTCAGATTGTTTCGTCCCCGCTGATTGGCATGAAGTTAAACATACAGGGACAATTGAAGTAAGCACAATAGTATGGTATACTACATCGGCATTCATTGAAAATATTCCTTATGGTACAGCCTATGTTAGATTAGATGGAGCTGATACTGCGTTATTACAGGGAATTTTTTCAGAAAATTTAGTTCCCTCAAAGATTAAAAAAGGAAAACGTGTTAAAGCCGTATTCCAAAAAGAACGAGAGGGAAAAATGACTGATTTTTTCTTTGTTCCTGAAGATGAGTATGAACGATGGATATCAAAACCAGAATTTGAAGGAGGAGAGTAAATATGGGAGAAGCTAAAGATAAACTTAGCAACGTTCTTGAGAAAATGAATAAAAACCCAAAAGCCCAATCAGTATTTGTTACAAATATTGCTGGAAAGGATGTTAATTGGGAAATATCATTTCAATTCAATCTTGATAATGAAGATCCTTTCTTTTTAGAAATAAAGAATCGTGAAACGAAATTATCTAATGGCACAAAATCTGACTCAACCATCGTAATGTCTGGAGATCCCGAAGCAATTACGCGAATATGCGAAGGTAAAGGAGACTTCACTCACGCGATTTCACGAGAGCAAATAACTGTAGAAAAGGGAAAGGTTATGGATGTAATCCGTCTTACTAGAGCAATAACAATTGTTTTAAAGGCAAATTAAATATTACTTTCTTATTTTTTTATTTAAATTACAGAAAATTATGGTTAAATGACACCATCCCAAGCCTTCCGGAAGGTCTCATTAGGATTATTTTCTAACTTTGATTTAATTCCTAACATCATTGTGGCTCGTTGATTTAGATTATAGGGTGTCCACTCTGGCAACCGTTCGTGATTTGGATTACCTGTACGAGCAAAACTTAACCAAGTATCCATCATCACCTTAGATACTGCTTCTGCTTGATCAAAAGAATCTATAGCACCCTCAGCTAATTTAGCTGTTTTGAGAGTTCCAAAGACAAATGGGATTTCAAATGAATGATATGCCCCCCCATATTTAGATGATTTATATGTAAAATTGTAGCAATAAACATTAGATTGGTGTTTGAGATGAACCTCTATTTGGCGAATAGTTGGGATCCCGAACATAGCATCAGAAAGAATCGCATCCCAATGTCTAAAGTCACTCTCTGGATGTTTTTCCTTCATTATTGGCTTATATACTTGAATCAATTTCTCTAAATCCGTTTCTTTTATCCCATGATTCAGAATTTGCCTTTTCATCATTTCAAACATTACTTTTTTCCCTTCTTCATTAGCTTGATTAATATAAGTTGCGATAATTCCTAACTCAGATTCGTTCCAACCAAGTATTAAAGGAACTTTACTATATTCTCCCTTCCGTATAAGATCATAAGGTTTCTCTGGGATTATAACTCCATCCACGAATGGCCTAAATGGATTTTGCTTTCCATCAGTGATTGTACCAGCAATTTTTTTTTGGTTTCTTATTAATTTGTTCATAGGAACTTCTTGCAATGCCCCAAGATCTCCCTTTTCAATATGCAATTTTGAAAATAACTCTTCTGCACCCTTCCTTGTTAATTCGGTTTGATAGGAATGGGGATTTGCAACTCCACTTTGCATAATTGCTCTGTGAAATAAACCTTTTGTACTTGGGATTGAAAGTAGGATTGCTACTGATTCACTTCCCGAAGATTCCCCAAAAATCGTAATGTTATTTGGGTCTCCACCAAATGCATAGATGTTTCCTTGAACCCATTTTAATGCTGTAATTTGGTCTTGGAATCCAATATTCGAGGGTATATCGGATAAATCAAGAAATCCTAAAGCTCCTAAGCGATAATTAAAAGTAACCACTACCACATCTCCATTAGATGCTAACCTTGCTCCATTCAATCGCGGTCTGGATCCAGCACCTATGAGGAAACCTCCACCATGAATATAGAACATTACAGGTCTAGCTTTATCATCTGTAGCAGGTGTCCAAATATTGAGATATAGACAATCTTCATTTTCCTCCTGTTCAATTGGATCTAATTCCTTATGGTTTTGGAAACAAATTGGTCCAAAACTAATAGTATCTTTAATTCCATTCCAGGGATCCATGGATTGAGGCTCTTGAAAGCGTAAAACCCCTTTTGGTGGCTTAGCATATGGAATGCCTAAAAAATATTGACATTTTGGTGTCTGAATTCCCCTAATTTGCCCTTTATGCGTTGAAACGATGACCATATTCTTAATAAATGAGAAGCTTCTTAAATTATATTCTTTTTAAGTGGTTTCACAATTTAAAAGTATAAATACGAAAAAAAGCATTTCTTCCGAAAATATATAAATATACCGAAAAATATATTAAAATTATGACAACACAAGATAAATCAATTGTCGGAAAAAAAGGGGAGATTCTTCCTAAAAAACATCTTAGAGTAATTTCGGGTATCAGTCCTGGTGATAAAATCTTAATTGAAGCTTATCCTGGTGAGTTAATTGTAAAAAAAATATTTTCAGTTGAGGAATTACTAAAAATGCAAATTCTTGCAGAAGGAACGGTGGATGGGATCGAAAAGGAAATTGAAGAAGAAAGCAAGAAACAAAACGAGATGACTGATTAATGCAAATTCAAAGGCTTATTTTTGATACAACCTATATTCTCCCATTATTTGGTATTAAAATTACAGATTTATCAAAAATAAATGAGGGTATAAAAATCATTTGGGAAAAAGGAATAAAAGATTTTGAAATATATCTACCGACAATTTGTCTTATTGAAGTTCTTTATAAATTAATTAGAGAATATAGGAATACAAACAATTATGAAATTCTAAAGAGGTATCCAATAGCAATTCCTACTATAATGACTTCTCAGAATGTTAATCTTTTTGATCCGCACCTAAATTCAACAGCAAGTCAAATTTCTTTAATAATCCGTCATAGTGGTCATATTGATATTATGGATTGCTTAATCGCAGCTAGTGCCGCAGCCTTAAATGGTATTCTCCTAACTGAAGATAATGAACTAAAAAACAGATTAAAAAATATTCCTGAGACAAAAATTATCCCAACTTGGTCATGGAGTGAACTAGTTAATAAAATAATCTAGGATTATAATAAAGCTTTACTAAAGGAGTTTTTTTCTTATATTAAAATCGCTGAATCTTTTAATAAAATTTATCAACTAAGGGAGAGATTTCCCATATTAAAGAAGTAAGAAAAATTTATATAAAAATGGATTCTTCACAACTTATTGGTTTTATCAAAATGTTAAATAAACAGAATGAGAAAGTGAACTTTGGCGCAAAAAAATATATATGAATATGATGCTAAAAAATTATTAGCAAGTGAAATACCAAAGTATTATCCAGAGTTTAAGTATCATAATAAATTAGTCGTGGTTGAACGTGATACCGATTTAGAACAATTAGTTAAAGATAATCCATGGATTGATTCAGAAAAGGTTGTGGTTAAACCTGATCAACTATTTGGGAAAAGAGGTAAAGCTAATTTATTATTACTCGATGCGAATCGTGATGAAATGAAGCAATTTTGTATTGATAACTTGGGTAGGGTATACGAAATTGGGAACGTAAAAGGTGAATTAAAACGCCTTCTTGTAGAACCCTTTATTCCTCATGAAAAGGAATATTATGTATCGATAACCTCAGATAGAGAAAATGATATAATTCATTTTAGTTTTGAGGGGGGCATATTTGTCGAGGAAAATTGGGATAAAGTGATTCATATACTTGTTCCACTTGGAACTGATATAAATTCTTTTGATTTAAAGAGCAAAATACCCGATCTTGGAGATTTACAAGATGTTTTAATTTCCTTCATTAAAGCTCTTTATCAAGTTTACGTTGATCAAGATTTTGCATTTCTTGAAATAAATCCTTTTGCTATCACTAAAGAAAAAGAAATTGTGCCTTTAGATGTGAAAGCTCGATTAGATGATACTGCTATGTTTTTACATTCAAATTCCTGGGGTAATCCTTTAAATCCTATAGAATTTCCAGCTGGCTTTGGCCAAAAAATGTCAGAAGAAGAGGCAATGATTCACGAGTTAGATGAAAAAACGGGGGCATCTCTTAAACTTACTATTTTAAATCGAGGAGGTCGTGTATGGACTATGGTTGCTGGTGGTGGAGCCTCAGTAATTTATACTGATACTATTGTTGATCTTGGATTTGGTAATGAATTAGGGAATTATGGTGAATATAGTGGAAATCCTTCACGAGAACATACTGAAATCTATGCTCAAACACTTATAGATTTAATAACAGCAGAACCAGATCCACAGGGAAAACCAAAATATCTAATAATTGGAGGAGGAATCGCTAACTTTACAGATGTTAAAGTTACATTTACCGGAATTGTTAGTGCTATAAAAAATTCCGTAGATAAACTAAAGAAAGCAAATGTAAAAATATTAGTTCGTAGAGGGGGTCCTAACGAAAAACAAGGATTAGAGTTAATGAAACAAGTTGGTGAAGAAACAGGTATACCTATTGATGTGTATGATAGATATACTCATATGACAAGAGTAGTTGAATTAATTAAAAATGCAGAGGAAAGTTCCTAAAGAAGGTGAAAATGATGGAAGATTACGATTTATTTGATAGAAATACTCAAGCTATAATTTATGGTTTTCAAGCAAACGCAATCCAAAGGATGTTAGATTTCGATTACGTTTGTAAAAGAGATAAGCCCTCAGTTGCAGGAGTAATACGACCAACTCAAACTGCTGCTGTTGCATATCATAAAACTTTTTGGGGATCTAATGAAATTGTAGTGCCAATCTATAAAACACTGCAATTAGCGATCAGGAATCATCCCAACGCTGATGTCATGGTGAATTTTGCTTCATTTAGATCTGCATATCCTACAAGCAAAGAAGCACTTGAATCCGATACGATTCGAACTGTGGCGATTATTGCAGAAGGAATGCCAGAAAGACAAACTAGACATCTAATTAGGATTGCAAACGAAAGAAACAAAGTAATTATTGGCCCCGCAACAGTGGGAGGAATAAAGGCGGGTGCTTTTAAAATAGGAAATACAGCAGGGACTCTAGAAAATATAACTCTTTCTAAATTATATAGACCGGGTTCTGTAGGATTTGTTTCTAAGTCTGGTGGTTTATCAAATGAAATGAATTTCATGATATCGCAAACTACTGATGGGATTTGTGAAGGAATAGCGATTGGAGGAGATAGATATCCGGGATCCCAATTAATCGATCATTTATTGCGTTATGAAGCAAACCCTAGCATTAAAATGTTGGTTGCATTAGGTGAAATTGGTGGAAAGGATGAATATGCAATTATCGATGCAATCAAATCGGGAAAAATTACTAAACCGTTGGTGATTTGGGTTGCTGGAACGGGAGCACGGATCTTACCAGCAGGATTACAATTTGGGCATGCTGGAGCTATGGCAGGAAGTGATATGGAAACTGCCGAAGCAAAAAACAAAGCTTTGAGAGAAGTGGGTGCTAAAGTTCCCGATTCCTATGAAGATTTAGATAAGTTAATAAAGCAGACTTATGAAGAATTAGTGAGTAAGGGAATAATTAAACCTGCTGAAGAATTTGATCCACCTAAGATACCGATAGATTTTAATGATGCAACCCGATTAGGATTAGTCAGAAGACAGACGGATGTGGTTGTTACTATAAGCGATGATCGTGGAGAAATCGTCACCTTTAATCAAATACCACTGGATAAAATTATACAGGAAAATAAATCATTGGGCTATGTAATCGGATTATTGTGGTTTAAACGAGAATTACCAGAATTCGCACAACAATATATCGAATTTGTTTTAAAACTAACAGCTGATCATGGTCCAGCAGTCTCAGGGGCTCATAATGCAATAGTTACGGCTAGAGCAGGAAAAGATTTAATGTCGGCTTTGGCGAGTGGGATTTTAACTATAGGTCCACGATTTGGAGGAGCTGTATCAGATGCTGCGAAATATTTCCGAGAAGCAATGCAAAAACAAATGAAACCAGTCGAGTTTGTAAATTATATGAAGGATGTAGTTCAGATTAATATCCCGGGAATAGGTCATAGAGTTAAATCAGTCCAAAATCCTGATATGCGTGTTGTTTTACTTAAGGAATTTATACTCAAAAATTTCCCTAAACATCCTCACTTAAATTATGCTTTAGAAGTTGAGAAGGTTACTACATCAAAAAGAAATAACCTGATATTAAACGTTGATGGTTGTATTGGTATTACCTTTTTAGATTTATTGGAAAATCTAGATTATAGTTTAGAAGAAATTGAAGATGTAATTTATAGTGAAGCGTTAAATGGGTTGTTTGTCTTGGGAAGAACTATTGGGATGATGGGTCATATTTTTGACCAGAAGAGGCAAAGAGCGGGATTATTTCGTCAACCTTATGATGAAATATTATTTACAGAATAACTTAAATTTTAATAAATTAGAAAGATTGAAGTTCAATTTTAAATTTTAAAACAAATTAATGTAAAAATAAATTGGAGGCAATTTAAGATGAAAGAAATTGTTGAAAATGCGAAAAAACATTTTGAGGAACTTGTTAAAGAGCAACTAGAAAGAGTTGAACAAATGAAAAAGGCTGGAGACTGGACAAACTACTCCAGTTTGGAACCTATAATTATTGGAATCGTTAGTGGAGATGGAATAGGACCGTTTATCACAAAACACGCACATGCTATTCTAGAGTTTCTGTTAAAGGATGAGGCAAACAGTGGAAAAGTGGAATTTAGAGTGATTGAAGGCTTAACAATTGAAAAC
>JAGXNR010000034.1 GCA_019894875.1 Promethearchaeota archaeon
GGCAAATGGTAATTACATTGCTTCTTTTACTTATGTATATTATGTATATTCATATACATTTGGAAACGGTGATGGAATATATGCCCATGGTTCATTTAACAATAGTATTAAAGGTAATACTGCATCTTACAATAGTGAGTATGGGATCGAGGTTCCTGCTGGAATCAATCACGAGATTTCAACGAATACTGCAGACTATAATAACGATACAGGTATTTTTTTAACCTCTTTATATAATGCGGAAATATTTTCAAATATTATTTCTGGAAATCGTATAAATGGTTTGCATCTATCTAATTGTGAAAATAACAAGATTTATGAAAACACAGCCCAAAATCATTTAGATCAAGGATTCGTTAAAGAACATAATGGTATATTTTTAACTGATAGTATAGATAATGAGGTCTATGGTAATACACTTTTAAATTACACGAGAGGAGTGCATCTATATTCATATAGCGAAAACAATACTATTTTTGCCAATGAATTTAGTTACTGCATAGCCGGAATAATGGTAAGCTATAATAGTCATCGCAATCAATTAAATTATAATACTATAAATAGTAATTTTGGGGGAATTGAGTTGGATGGAATATCAAATACTACTATAGATTCTAATATTATTACTAATAGTTTCTCAGCGAGTATTAAATTAAGGGATAATAGTGATTACAATTTAATTATAAACAACTCAATCAAGGGGGTTGGAAATCTTGGCATTGAACTCCATGATAGCAGCTATAATCTTATAAAAGAGAACACAATTACCCAGAAATACAAATGCTTCGAAGAATCTGGAAATTGCATTGGAAATATATTTGAAGATAATGTTTGCCGAGAAGTTACAGGAGCCCCACCTATTGGTGGATATGAACTATATATCATTTTTAGTATCTTGGGGATCTCTTTAATCATACTTTTAAAAAAGCACGGAAAAATAAAGATTTAATAATTTTTTTTCCTAATTTATTTTATTAGTAGTTATAGAAACATGTTCAGATTTACTAATACTATAATATTTGGAGATTAAGCAAATTTTCTCGCTTAATCAGTTTGAGAAATGCATGCTACGTCTAATTATGTGTTTCCATATTTTTTTTGAAAATATCAATATAGTAAAGCAGAATCCCAAAATGAGTATTAGTAAATGATAACCAGCTATTCCTCCTTCTGGTCCCGGCTTTATTTCAAAGAAGTAATCACTATAGTCAAATACTGATGAATTTGTTGAATCCTTGATTTTTATTTTGTAATTTGAGGAATCAGCCAAATCCCTCGATACTCGCCATAGAAATCTTCCATCATTGAATTCATTACTCGCAAGAGTACTTACAAATCTACCATCCTTATAAAGTTCAATATCTACTCTATCAATCACACCTTTATGATCCCATGTAAGATCATAATACTGCCCCTTACTAAGGGAAACTGAAGAATTTGGATAGGTAATACCCAGCCATTTTATAATATAGATTTCAAAATCTTGACTCCAATCAGTAACATATTCATAATCAGAAACAGAAATCTTAATCCTCCAATCTGTGCTAGCCTGTACCCCTTCCATTATTGTCCATTCAAAGGATCCATCGTTCTCTACATTTTCAAATGTTTGAATCAAATTAGTTCCTTGATAAATGCTTAAGTTAACCTTAAATATAGTACCTGTTGTACCCCACGTGATTGTATAAGTATTAGTAGCAGCCCATTCAGAAGAACTTGAAGGGGTAGTTAGAAAAACCGATTTATCGGTATAAATTTCAAAACTCGAGCTATAGGTAAAAATCGAGCTATTATGTGCATCAATTATTTTCACATACCAATCAGTTTCCGGTTCAGGATTATACGGTAAAATCCACAGATAACTTCCGTCGTTTTCAGTCTCACCTAATGAATATTTTAAATCAAATCCTTTATAAATTTCAATTATGACTCTTGATATATTAGCTCTTGCTGAATTACCCCAGCTTATTAGATAACTTGATTCAGATTTCCATGCAGAGGTGCTATGTGGATTTGTAATATAAATATCAGGAATGAGTTTTATTTCAAACTCCTCACTCCAAGCAAATATAGAGCTATTGTAAATGTCGATAATTTTCAAGCTGTAATCACTTCCTGCTACTTGGACCACAGGAATTTCCCAAAACCTTGCCCAATCATTTTCTGTCGAATTCACAATGGAATATTGAAAGATTCCTCCTTTAAACAGTTCAATATCCACATAGCTAATATTACCCGTTGATGCCCAAGTAATATATTGACTTGTACCTCTTTCCCATACGGTTTTTGTGTTAGGATAGATAAACGAAAATGATTTATAGGTAAAAATTTCAAAGTAGGGGCTATATGCAAAAATACTTGAATTATCACTATCAATTATTTTTACTCGCCAAATAACACCGGCCTCGACACTAAAGTTGAGAAAATAGTTAAAAATACCATCATTTTCGGTTCTGTTTACGATTGAATACTTAAATTCAGTTCCATTATATAACTCAATATCAACAAAATCTATGGTACCTAGAGTGCTCCACATTATCGCATAATAATTATTGGAGGACCAAGAAGAGCTTGATGTGGGAGAGATTATGGTTATAGAAGAAGCTATATGAAACAGATCACTTAAAGAATAGGTAGTAGGATCCATACTACTACTAATATTTACTATCCAATCCGTACCTCGTTCTGTATCGTCGGGGATTAACCAGGAAAATACCCCTTGAGCTTCAGAAGTATTTATGTTCGGGAATGCAAATTTCAATTTATTTCCTTTATAAATTTCAATATCGATGAGACCGAAAGATGATTCTGAAATCCATGTTATATCGTAGCTACTCCCTTCCTCCCACACAGAATTCTCATTGGGAGTGAGGATTTTTATTGGGCTCATTAAGAAATGTCTAATTTCTGTTGGATACACATTAGTATCAATATCTGTTCCAAAAACTTGAATAGTATGATGACCGTAATCTGGTAGTTCAATTAAAAAGTCTCCTGGAATACTAATGTTTGCCTGACCATCAAGACTATATTTAAAATTGTCGAATTCTATTGCGCTTTCATAAGTAAAACTTAAAGGAAGTCCTTCCTCAAAGTTATCTCCTTCTGAATAATAAGGATTATCCCAAGAAAAACCAAAAGCATCAAAATAGGCACCACCATCAGGATAGTTAACTCTAGAATATAGCACTACACCGTCTATCACTACACTTGTTGGGGGATCGCTACCCCAGACCATTTTCCACATTTGAAGCTCTCCAGAAGAATGCCCATCAACAGTAAGTTTCCATTTTTCTTTTGATAATCCTTTATATCCTACAGAAGTTGTTTCAAAATCAATCTTAACGTGATGCCATAGATTATCTTGTGGTTTATAACCTCCTGCTAGAGATATAATGTCAGAACCAGTAGTATATGGATCAATAGACCACCAATATCTCCATTGGTCACCCTCAACATAAAAGTGTACTGGTTCCCAATCAATACCTAAAAACATCTCTAATTTATCAGACGCATCTTCTGTTCTAAAATAAAATTCAACAGTGCCATAATATGCTGGAAATAGAGGACCTATTCGAGATCCCTGATAAAGATAAGAAGATCCTCCAAATCCTAATTTTAAAACGTGATTATGTCCATCCAATTCATCAATTATTCCATTATAACCATCAAAATCACCATAGTCCTCAAAATCATATGAACAACGATAATCATCCGTGTCTCTTAAGTAAGTCTTATTATCAGGATAAGTAATATTAACGAAGGGTTGACTTGTTTTGGGGATTATATCATGAACATTTTCCTCAAAGTTTAAAGAGATTTTACTATTATATTGGGGATCTATATTTGAAGCTAAGATCAACAATATTCCTAGTAGTATGATAGAAGGTAATTTTTTTGATTTGATCACAGTAATCCTTTATTTATAGATTTCAAATCTTCTTTAAGACACATCTACATTTAAGTCTATTCCTAGTAAAAAGTAATAGACAAAAAAGTTTAATTTATATTTTATCAGATATGTATAATATTAAATAAATCTTCTTTGCGGAATCAAAAAAAATAGTTATAACAATTTGCTTGAGCTCAGAGTTATTATTCTATCCATCAAAAATTAAAGCTTCACTCTATGAAGAGGGTTAATAAGATTAATTTTAAATTTTTTAGAAAAAAGGGAAGAGAAAATTCACCTATATTAGAAAAAATAAGCCTCATTCTTAAATCAAAAAAGGTTCGACTAGTTCTAAATCTGTTAGTGGTATTTTTAGGCATTGGTCTAATAACTAGCGGAACTATACTGAGTTTTGGATCTCAAATGGTGCATAATGAAAATCTTATCGAGTACAATTTTGCTAGTACTCTTTTGACTATAAAGAATTTAAAAGAAACTGAATTTCAAGCACTTTTAGATGAAGTGAAAAATGATCCCCTAGATGGCTTATATGATGAAAAATTACCTTCTGCAGAAGATATCTTTTACGAGGAATGGGCAAATGATTGGTTTCCTGTGGTAGAGATCCCTATCATTGGAGGATATATTCAAGCAGAATGTGCTGAAATAATAGGTGATGTAAATCTGGATGATCTACCACCCAATGCGGATTTAAATATTTGTTCTCATTTGAATCCTTCTGGAATTACAATAGAGCAGTGTCAAGAGCTCTGGAATCCTTCAAATTCTCTATCACTTGTATCAAGAGGTGATGTAATATGGTTAGATGCAATTGATAATGATGATTATAACAATACCCTAAGATTTGCCTTCAATCTTAGCGAATATCAATTAAATTTAATCTATAATTGGGTAAATATAAGTCGGCTAGGATGGATGAAAGTTTATGCAATGGAGGCTCAATTAACGGTTAATCCAATTTTACTCTCCGCTTCAATAGCCATTGGGGGGATAACAGCGTTTTTTGCATATAAATATCTAAGACCAAAGCTTAAACGAAAGATATTACCTGAATCTAATGAAAAAACTACTTGAAAATATTTTCTAATAAATTATTTTAAATCATCAAATTAGTATAAATGAGAGATTATGAGATGCAAACAAAAAAACCAAGTATTAAATTAAAGGCTATATTGTTGAGTATTATAGTTATCCTTTCTAGTTTCATTCATATTCTATTCCTAACTTTAGGTTTTGTTGAAATTATAGATTTTAGATGTGATGCTGAAATCGTTGGATACAAGCGATATGAAACTGATGTTAATGAAGAAATTAATTTTATTTATGATGTAGATAACTATGAAAATACAAGTGTGTTTTTAGGAGATGGTACCTACATTGACTACATCATAGGGTCCACTTTTTCCCACTCTTATAATACTGAAGGAATTTATAATGTGACATTTTGGGCTATGGGAGCTGGACCTCCTGATTCAGAATGGTTAATAATCGAGGTAACGAATGATGCTCCGGATTTTGATATCGGATATACATCTATAGAATATCATAACGGAACATTTGATTTTGAGGATAACGGGGTTGGATTGCCACCTCAAGGTTGGAATGAATATAATAATGATATTGATTTCTATTTAGGAGAAAATACGATTATAACTGCTGGAACGGTAGTTGGAGGTAATGTTTCAAATCTCTTTCTCGAAGACTTTGTGTATTGGAATATCACGTCTATACATACTGGTCAAGAATATCGATATATAGATATTATTCTTAAATTTGAACAATGGGAAAACCATATTTTGACTCCAGAAACCTATAAATTCTATTTTTCAGCAAATGACTCTATGTCTTTATTAATGTTTAATCCTGAGTTAGAAGTGAATGAAATACTATTTGATGGAAGTTATGCATATGGACAAGTTATAACATTGAATTATCCTCAGATTCTGGAACTATATGCGAGTTTTTATATCGAAGGTAGTGTTAATGATACAGAAAGTATAATGATTGATTTTCTTAAGTTTGAAAGAGTTGAAAAGGGGGTAGAAGTTGTAAAAGATGAGCATGATCATGGTAAAATTGTCAAAATGAATTTTGGTGGACCAGAACAATATTGTGGTATGCGCCAAACTTTTCCTATGCAAGAATATGGAACTATTGAATTGTGGTATAAGACGGAAAACACGAATATTGGCGGGGATATATTTTCGATTTCAGATGAATTTGGTTTATCTCAAAAAGAAAATACTTGGTATGTATCAGGGAATGATATTACGGATCCCTTTTACGGATTTGCTCCACTCCCACAAAATAAAACATGGTATCACGTAAGAATTGACTGGGCTGGACCTTTCATTAGCAATTATATGGGATTAGGTTATGGTTATTTTAAGGTATATATTAATGGAGAATCAAGTAAAGAATTTGGAATGAATCCGTCGTGGATAGGAATAAATTCATTGAATTTTGAGTCTAACGGAACTGTTTATATAGATGCTGTGGGATATTCCTGGGATCCTCTTTATGATGTTGGGAACAATTTCGTAATTATAAATCCAGACCATTTATACGAAGATCTTGAATTAAGATTTAGTGTAATTAATTTAGAAGAATCTGAAATCGATAAAGTAGGATTTAGTTATAATTTAGAAACAGATGTTTGTGCTAATTATTCATATCTTTGGGATTTTGGTGATGGAAACTACTCTCGCGAAGAATCACCCACTTATAAATTTACTAATGCAGGAGAATATCCTGTTCGCTTAACTTTAGTGGATGATCAAGGAGCTATGAAAACAAGGTTAAGAACCTTTATAATAGAAAATAAAAGACCGACTTCCTCAATTATACATGGTCTGAACTATGATGTTAGCTATGATTTTAAGTTCGATATTTCTGGTCAATCTCCAACGGGGTTATATACACACGGAAATATTGAAGTAATTGATTTTAAAGATGAATTCTCAAAAGTCTTGGAAATAGATAATGAAGCAGGTGGATACGGAATGATAAGATTTCCTGAATCCGAAATTAATTATAATGGTTCAGTGGAATTTTGGATGTATTTTACGAGTCATGAAAATGATCAATTCTTTTTCTGGGTAGATAAATTAAATGATGTATATAATAATCCCCTAGCCTTAAGAAATTCTACTAGGTTTGGCTTTTTTAATGGAAAATGGATGCTATACTATACATTTAAGGGATCGAGTAATGAGGATCGTTATGCATATGCTGAAATCCTGGAATTGGATCAACCTCAGATAGATAAATGGACACATATTAGATTTGATTATTGTTTTTCGGAGAACACCAACTATGAGGGTTTAACTGGAAACCAATGGAGAGTTTATATAGATGGGCAACCTTCAAACATTTATGATGCTGTAGGGAAAGAGTTTAATAGACTAGGTATCGATTTTAAAGCAGGATCCCACATGTTTATGGATTCATTCGGTTTTACAAGTGATCCTTCCTATCAACTTGGAGATAATAATCCAACTCGATTAGAAACATATTATGGCACTTGGGATTTTCGATTTTATCCTAATGGACCTATACCCTATGATGAAACCATTCAATCTACAGTTTTAGGACCTTGGATGTTTGCTTCTTATAATTTTGAAAAAATCTCAGATAGCTGTTCAGCGAATATCATTTCCGAATTAGATGGGCATCATAAAGTCCTAGAGTTATACGACAATGATAATGAAGATCTTGTTTTCGCTTCCCTCTTGGATTTAGCAGAAGCTAATCATGGAACTCTTGAATTTTGGTTGAGAACAACTGATACATCCCAAGGGCTTGTAATGTCTCTTGGACATCATGTGTTTTATAGCGGAATATGGTTAGGTTCTGATGGAGATTGGTGGTATAAAAATGGAGATGAATATATCCCTATTTCAGATCTTCCTTCTATGAGTAATGATACATGGCATCATATTAGAGTTGATTTCGAATGTAGAGAGAATGGCAATTATTACGGATTAAGTAAAAATCAATTTAATATACGAATTGATGGTGTTCAATCTCAACATGGACCTTTTAATTTTGATGTTCCAGTATCAGATTTTAGTTGGAATATTTGGAGCACTAAGGAACAAGGTGTAGATTATTCAATATTTCTTGATGCAATAGGAGCGTCTTGGGATCCGACGTATGATGTAGGAGATAATCTTCATCCTAGAATGAGTGTTTATGCCGATACAGAGATTATTTTTTCAGGTGATTGTACTGACACACCTACAGACAAAGATAATTTAAGATATCTATGGATGTTCGGTGATAATCAAACGGGATTCGGGCAAACTGTTTTACATCGTTATGGACGAGCGGGAAAATATAAAGTAAAACTAATAACTATTGATGATAATGGGATATTTGATACTTATGAACAATATATCTGGATTGATAATTATTATCCAGATATTCATATAAATTATTTAAGATATGGCTCAACTACTTTTGACTTTGACGATGACAAGATTGGAGAATTTCCTGAAGGTTGGTATCGAAGTTATTTAGAGGAAATAACAGCAAATATTACTAAAGTAGTGGAAGGTATTGATGAGTTTCAAAATATCGTCTTAATAGGAAATAGTACGGGAATTGGAGGAATATGGACTTGCAATGTTAATAACTTACCATATAATCAATCAGATCCCGGTGATTTGAATTTATTGAATGGGACAATAGAATTTTGGCTTTATACTACGGATACCTCCATTTCAGAGATATATATCTCATTTTTTGAAGATAATTCTCAAGATGGGATCTTTATTGAATTTGTGAACGGATCATGGAGTCATGGGGCACATGAATTAATTTTTGAAAACAATTGGGAATTGCAGGATAATTCATGGGCACATTTTAGAATCGATTTCTGTTGTGATAATAGCCTTTATAATGACCTCGAAAATGACACATTTATTATCTATGCTGATGATAATCCATCCCAGATTTTAGAGATGAATCATAACATTCATCCGGATATTTCGAATCTTACGTGCTTTGGAATTTTTACAGATATTATATCTGATCAACCCATTCAAGTATATGTTGATAATTTTGGCTTCTCTTGGGATCCATATTATATAATTGGGGAAAATAAATTCCCCTATACCCAACACGAATTTAATGAAGGAGAGACAATAATTCTTGAAGCAATTGGGTACGACACGTTCACAGATTATCAACAACTTATTTATCAGTGGGGGGATTCCTATATGAATATTGGAGAATGGGAAGATCAAGGTTGGTATTATTCATTAACTTTTCTAAATAACATCTATGGAGATGAAGATGGTGTTTATCCAATTATAGGCTTTGTGGGAGATCCACTATATATTTGGGATATTGATTCCTATAATCTCACGGTTGAGAACGTATTACCCACTCTTGATATTCATTCTGCATATATTATAACAAACATCTCAGGTTCAATCTATAGTAATGATATTGAAGGTGCTAATTTTAGTGTTTCCATTGTTTCGGATAACGATAATCAAACGATTTATTTAGCTAATTACCCTTCAAATTATCAAGGTAATTTAATAGAATTGAATTCTTCAATCATTAGTCTGGATGCTTCAGAAGAATGGAATATACTAGTTAATCAGACAGCAAGAGAAGGAGGGCAACATACCCTTAATTTAACCTTATTATTTGAAAATGGTTATCAGGTAGAATTAGATAAGAATTTTGATGGAATAGATACTCTTTGGACGATTGATCTAAATGAAATTTGGATTGACTCGAATAATCTTTCATCCGTCCCTCTAACTTTTGGATGTACTATTTCAGATCCTAGTGATGATAAAATTTTACTTACAATTGATTACATAATTCAAATGAATTATGAAGTTGATTATAGTACTCCAATTTATAATAAATCATTTATAATTGGTGGTACTAATGAAGATATTACTTGCTATTTAGAAATATTAGAGAGAAACAGTAAAAAATTTGTCGAATTAAAATTTATTCAAACTATACCTAACGATTGGTATTTAGATCTAATAAGTGGAACTTTCCCTGTCAGTTATGATTTCTTTTTTAATGGTGACATGACAGATTTAGATATTCATAACACCGCCATTGACATTTTAAATAACGAAAATATAAATACTATCGATTTTGATGGCTCAAATCATTTTATTAACGCAGAATATTATGAAACTCAACTACCAAACAATATTCAATATGAGACCTTTGGTTTCAATATCACATCTAAATTTCAATTCGATAATCTTTCACCTAAAATTATAATATATGCTCCGGATAGTATAATGGAAGATCAATCCTTAGCATATTCTGCTGAAACTTATGATATTAATGGTGATTATACAGAAACAAATATATCATTTGGAATAAATTATGGTGAGGGATTGGAATATCAACCAATGTTAAACTCGGGTAATGAGCCACTTAAAGCAAACTTTACATATACTAATGCCGGGATGTATTTAATTCAAGTTATTGCTGACGATGGGGTAAATATTGCGAAAAAACTTCACTTAATTGAAGTTATAAATAGAGCTCCATATGCAAAGGTACGAAGCTTTCAAAATGTAACCCATGAAGACGAGGTTATTATTTTTAAGGCAGATTTCTATGATACTGATTCTGATATAAAATTCCTTCGACATTATTGGGATTTTGGGGATGGGGTATATTCAGCAGATAAGTCTCCCTCACATGCTTATATGGAAGCGGGTATTTATACTGTAAAACTTCATGTTAAGGATAATAATGGTGACTCTTTCTGTGCAACTTATATTATTGAAGTTGTAGAAAATCCTCCTAATATTATTGGTCCATTTTCTTTTAGTGGTATTGAAGGGCAAACTATAACTCTAAATGTTGATGTTATTGATAGTATTGCTGATTATAATATGGCTTATACCTGGGAAATTTATAGAAGGCTAAATAGTTATAATAGCACTTACAATTTTGATGAAATTGAGACAGATGATCTACCGGGGTTTCCATTTGAATTTTATAATGATCCTAATGTAAATAATAGAATTGTGGAAGAAATAGCCGGTCATTATAAAGTATTAGAGATAGAAGATAATAATAATCAAGGAGAAGGTCATTTTCTGCTAAAATATGGCGATACAGGATCAATCAATGGAAGTATAGAATTTTGGTTAAGATCTACTTTTATTAATCCCGAAATAGAGAACTTACAAATTTCAATTTCAAAATATGGAACAGAAATTATACCAATTTTCATCAGTGCTAATGGCACTTGGATTTATCGAAATTATTATTTAGGAAACAGTTCTGAAATTTCTAATTTACCAAGATTTTTCTCAAATACCTGGCATCATGTCCGTATAGATTATGAATGCTCAAATGGTAACTATTCGGGATTAAAAATTCATGAATGGCGAATTATTGTAGATGGAATAAGTTCTCAATCTTTTATGATGCAATTTGGGTTACCTCCTAATGACACTACCTCTTATCTTGATTGCTTACATATTAAATCAGGGACACTTGCAGAGCTGTCTATCTATTGTGACGCAATTGGATATTATAATGGTATGGGATTATATTCTCTAGGGGATAATCTATATCCCGTCCCCATTGCTCACGAATATTTGGATACAATTTATGGTAGAAAACCATCCTTAGCTTTAGATGAAGGTAGTTATATTGTTGAGTTAGAAATTGAAAATGAACAATCTGCTTTTGCACAACTTACTATAGATCTTATAAATCTTGAACCAGTTATCACAGTTACAAATAAAAAATACTACGGAAGTTCTGGGTATATTGAGATACATGCTTATGCTTGGGATTCATTTATTGATTCAGAGAATTTAGAATTTGAGTGGTTAATAGCAAATAGGAGGATCTTAGTGGAATCTGGAACACTTTCTTCTAAAATTTCTTTATTTTGTGATGAATCTTCAACTATAAAAGGTTTTGTATCAGTTAGAGATACATCTGATTTAATAGCCTCTCAAGAATTTTCTGTTGATATAGTTATGGATAGTAATGGAGATGGTTTTACTGATGAATGGGAACTATTGAATAATCTAACAACGACAGATATAGATAATGATGGTCTTCCAAATTTTTATGAAATTTTAACAACCAACACTAGTAATACGGATCCAGATACTGATGGAGATGGCTTATCTGATGGTTGGAATATAGGAACATTCTCCGGAGAATTTTCAATAGGAACAAATCCTCTGATAAATGATACAGATTCCGATAACTTACTTGATGGTTTTGAATTTTTTGGTTGGAATCATACTATTTACACCGGGCAAGGTAAGCAAATAGTAAAGTATACCTCTAGCCCTCTTATGAAAGATACTGATAATGATTTATTAGATGATTATGAAGAATATATTTACAAAACCAACCCTAGGAGAGCAGATACGGATAATGATGGTTTAACGGACTTTTTAGAAATATATAAATACGGCTCAGATCCAACCAATCCTGATTGTGATAACGATAGATTATTAGACGGAATGGAATTTAAAATAGGGACTCTATATAATAACAGCGACACGGATGGCGATACTATAAAAGATGGTGATGAATATTTTGGATGGGCATTTATTACTAATCCTTTACTTAAAGATTCTGATAATGATTACCTTGCAGATAATGAAGAAACGGTAAATTTTAATTATGAGATTGATGGGCGAAAAGAAGTATCAGCTCCAGTAATATTAAACTTCGCAAAAAGAAATGTAGAGAAAGCTGCAAGTGCCGGTATCAACTTCCTTTTAACTTATGGGGAAGAAGTTTCAAATGACTTACTCTCAGATATCAAAATTCAAATATTTAAACTAGATTCAGAACTCATACTTTATGAAGATACGATCGAAACAGATAATACTGAAAGATATTTCAGCAGAACTATCGATATAAAAGATATTATTGAAAATTCAGGGCAGACTTATTTTGGATACTATATCTTGAAAGTAACTTATTTGGATGATAACCATGGTGAATTATCACTAGAAAGATACAGTATTAATGTGATTAGATATCTTGATCCAAACGACAATGATTTTGATAATGACGGAATAATGGATGGTGTAGAGTCTAGACTGTATGCACAAGGTTATGAAACAACAATGTTTGATGATCTTGTTAATATTACCGCGGATACAGACACAAACACCTATGATTATTACCAGTTTGAAATTAGCGATATTGGCAAAATAACTGATGCTGATGTTTATTTTTCAATATATTCCAATGAAACTCTAAACGGAGATGGCTGGGTAAATGTAAGAGTAATTCAGAAAGAAATCGACATCAGAATTCCTAATATAATTATTTATTCTTCAAACAATTCTTTTTCTGCTCTTGGGAGTTATTCATTTGATTATCATATTATACCTTCCAGTTATTATCCGTATAGATTTGATGGATTATATGATGTTATATTAGAAATATATGATACATCGAATTTGGATCTATTCATACTTACAAACTTTTCATTAGTGACATATGGATATCGTGAAGCCACCATGGAAGATCGAGATGCTTGGATTACAAATCCTGGTGAAAGGGATAGCGATTATGATGGTTGGTCAGATGGTTATGAAATTTATACCAGAAGTGAACCAACCAATCCTATATCTTGGGATACTGATGGTGATGGTATAAGAGATTCACGTGATTTAGATCCATTAAGAAATGTTCTGTTAAAAGTTAAATTGAAAAAGGGGCATATGGATGATTTACCTTTGTGGTATATTGCATCAGAACAACACCCAGAAATGCAATTAGTAGTAACTTATTTTTTCCGAAATAGTAATATTAGTTATGTGACTCCTGTTGAAGCAGCTACTCAAGATTCTGATGAAGGAGCACACACTGCATTCATTAAATACTGGCGTACAGCTGAGTTTGATTATTCCTATTATTTTGATATAGAAGACGATGATAGATTCTGTAATTTAGAATTCCAATTATGGGACAAAGGAATAGGAGTATGGGATACTTTAAGGATGGAAGTAGATTATATACATAGCTTTAGTGAACATCCCCCTGGTTCAACATACGATAGTGGGAAAGTTTATCCAACTTATTCTCGTTACAGTAGTAACGATTGGTTAAGATTCGAAATAAGCACTTTTGGTATATCCCGTTCTAATGCTATCGCTATTTTCGATAATACTACTATTTTCAATGGGCATTATAATGAAGATGATAGTATGCATGTTTTTTCATTGACAGTAACAGATACACCTGCTCCAACAAGTCCTTTCGTAGAAGGACTAAATACAATATTAATTCCAAATGAATTTTATGTTAATACTATACTGAATTCAATCATTCAAAATGAAACTAAGTTTGATACTTCGATTTTAGCAGATGGAACTTTTATTGCTCAAAACCGTGATGAAATTCCAGGAACTTCAAGTAATATGTTAAATACTCTATTTTTATTAGAATGTACAGCTGCTGAAGCTGAAGCTTTCTTAAACCTAACGGTAGTTGGATTATTAAACAGCACAACCAACGCTACGGGATATATTAATAAATTTGCTAGTACCAAGCTTGATAATTTTATGATTGAAATGATGAATATTCATACAGATGTATTACAAGTTATTCCATGTATTGCTCCATCGTCATTAAACGATGAAATCGGAGAACCTCCTACGGACTTTTATGAATTTCAGCGTGAATTAGGTGATTTATTAGTTGAAGCAATTCAAGGAATATTAGTTGGAGATTTTGAACCACTTGGACGATTTATAGCTAAAATTCTGACCGTAGTGATGGTTCTTTTTGAAGCAGCGTTAGTTTGGGCGGCAGGACCTTTTGCACCATTTATAATACTCATCTTCAAATTTTTCTCGCTTATTAATCATTATATCCTTATCGGAATACTAATTGATCTAATGATAAGAGTACTTACGTCTTTAGCTATGGTCTATGGAATAATTAGCCTCTTTAATGATATAGAGGTGAACTTTCAAGGAAATAAATTAACAGTAAATCCAGGGTTCACTTTAAGTTTTGATGTATACATTGAATATGATGCGTTTTTCAATATGGATATGCCGACTTTGAAAATACTTTATAATGGAGATGATTGGGGTTTCTTTTTTATTCTAAAAGCCGATGAATTAACTTTTGAGTTCACTGAAACTGGAGATGAAACTTGGGTCGATACACTTGAGGAATATCTTGAGGGATTTAAAAAAATGGGTAAAACAATGCAAACAGGAGGAAAAACTCACGCTATTTTAGGTCCTTCAATTACTGCTGCTAAGGCTACTTACGGACTTTCGTTAATCGCAGGAGTTATAGTCATTATTGGTTTTATTATTTCTCTTGTTTATAATATTGATGATGAGGTAGAAGAAAAGGGGAACGCAATAAATTTGGGAATTGGTTTAGGCTTTTTAATATCAGGTGTTGCTGCGATTGTACCTAATACAGTAAAAGAATTTGGATTCTCCAGATATAAAACTGCCTACATTGAAGATGACCTAAAAAAGCAAGCAAAAAATCTTAATAAGCTGTTTAAAAATGTTGGTTACGCAATAGATTTTCTTTCCTATTCAGACCATCTAAATATAGATAATATTGCGGCATTAGCTATCGATGCTGTAGGAGGTATTATTAAGGGAACTAACTCACTTATTACAGGGAGTATAGTCTTAAGTGCGTTTAAAGACAGTTGGTCAAGAGTTGCTAGGGTTATATTAGGAGTAATATACTTAGTATTAGGAATATACTTTCTCGTACAGTTTGTAGACGGTTTGGTTGAGTAATATTTTCCACCTATTTATTACTATTTTTATTTATATCATCCCAAAATGTAAAATTTAAATACCACAAAAACAATTTTATTCATATCATCGAAATCCTAAAAAAAATTGGTGAAAGAAGTGTCAAAAACAACCTTTTTAGTTCTTGCTATTATTTCCCTTGTAGTAGGTATTGTGATTTTCTTATGGGAACTTTTTCTTATCGTGAGCACTTTAATGCTACAAGCACAATATCCTGAGACCACAACATCATGGTCAATACCGTCTATGTATATCTGGTTAGCAGTTGGAATTGTTTTAATTATTGTTGCGATAGTATTGTTTGTTTTAAGAGCAAAAAAAGCAGATTAAATTCTAAATTTTTTTTTTTAATTAATTAAATAATTAAATCGATTTTTAGTATTAATAAAAATTTTTCAAGTAGAAAATTAATAATCTGGATTTCCTTGACTTTTCTTAAAGTTTAGAAAACATTTGATTTTAAATATTGGTTCATTGTTTTAGCAGCTCTTCTCCCAGCACCCATGGCAGATATTACTGTTGCTGCTCCAGTAACAATATCTCCTCCTGCAAAAATCCCTTCAACATTAGTTTTTCCAGTCTCATCTACGATAATATTACCCCGTTTATTTAAATTAAGGGCAGGATAAGTGGAAGTTAGAAGAGGGTTAGCATTGTTACCTATTCCAACGATTACCAAATCAGCTTTGATAATAAACTCTGAATTCTCAATTGGTATAGGACTTGCACGCCCAGATTCATCTAGGTCCCCGAGTTTCATTTCAATTACTTCTAATTCTTTAACATTACCCTGCTCATCTCCAATAAATCTTAGGGGGTTAGTTAATAACTTGAAAATGATACCTTCTTCCTCTCCATGATGTACTTCTTCTCGTCTTGCTGGAAGTTGTTCCATAGCACGTCGATAGACGATTGTCACTGTGTTGGCTCCAAGTCTCAATGCGGTTCTAGCGGAATCCATTGCAGTATTTCCCCCGCCAATAACTACTACGTTCTTTCCTTTCACAATTGGAGTTTTAAATTTTGGGAAATCATATGCCTTCATTAAGTTAGTTCGTGTTAAATATTCATTAGCAGAAACTATTCCTTTCAAATTTTCCCCAGGAATTCCTAAAAATCTTGGACTACCCGCACCTATCCCAATAAAAATCGTTTTAAATCCCATAGATTTTAAGTCATCTATAGTTAAAATTTTACCAATAATCATGTTATACTCTATCTTAACTCCCAACATTTTCAGGGTTTCAATTTCATCTTCTACAATCTCCTTTGGTAACCTAAATTCTGGTATTCCATAAATTAAAACACCACCACCTTTATGAAAAGCTTCAAAAATAGTTACGTCATATCCAAATCTAGCCATATCCGCAGCACATGTAAGTCCCGATGGTCCAGAACCTATGATCGCTACTTTAATATTGTTTGGTACTTCACAATCAGGACACTCCTTAAGCTGATTTGCTCTTTCCCAATCTGCTAAAAATCTCTCAAGACTGCCAATCGCCACAGAATCAAATCGCTTTCTCATAACACATTTTGCTTCACATTGGTTTTCTTGCTGACAAACTCTTCCACAAATTGCAGGCAAAATATTATATTCCTTAATACTTCTGATGGCTTCTTGAATGTCTCCATCTTTAATTAATTTTATAAACTCTGGGATATTGATATTGACAGGGCATCCTTCCACACACAGGGGTTTTGCACATTGTAAACATCTTTCTGCCTCCTTTTGGGCAATCTCTATATCAAATCCTAAATTTACTTCTTTAAAATTCCTAACTCTTAATCTAGGAACCTGAATGGGCATTCTTTGACGGGGAATTTTAACCTTCTTCTTAGGAGTACTATTACTCATCGATATCACCAGTGTTGAATTTTTCAATAGCTTTACATGAATGAGTTTGATAAATAGAGATTTCTGGTTCTTCGAATCTTTCATTACGAGAAAATAATTCATCCCATTTAATTTGGTGCCCATTGAAAATTGGTCCATCAATACAGGCAAATTTCGTTATTTCTTTTCCATCTTGAATTATAGTGAGACGACAGCAACCACACATTCCTGTTCCATCTATCATTATTGTATTCAAACTCACAAATGTAGGGATGTTTCCGTGCTCTTTCGTATAATCTGATGCATCTCTCATCATATAAGTACATCCAATAAAATAAGCTCTGTCTAAATTAATACCTTGTTTGTTTATATACTCTAATCCTGTTAAAATTTTACCTTTCAAACCTTTAGACCCATCTGAGGTGCAATATACTATAATATCTGAAATTTCTTCAAACTCTTTTTCTAAATAGAATAGATTCTCATTTCTTGCTTCTAGAATTACAATAACTTTATTTCCAACAGATTTTAATGCTTTTGCAATTGGATAAATAGCACCATTCCCATAACAACCACCTGCTAATAAAACGGTACCAAAATTTTTAATCTCGATATCTGTTCCTAAGGGACCCACAACACTATATATATAATCATTAGCAGTAAGCTCCGTTAATTCCATTGTTGAATATCCTGCTTCTTGATAATAAAGAGTTAAAGTACCTTTATCGGGGTCCCAATCAGAGATCGTTAAAGGGATTCTTTCACTTATCTCCTCTTTCATTAATATTATAAAATTACCGGGTTTTGCTTTTCTAGCGATTAGAGGTGCTTCAATCACTAATTGAAAGAAGTTTATAGCAATCTCCTTATTAGAGATTACTTTAAATCTTGTTTTCATCATTTCCTTTTTCTCTAGCTTAGATAATTCCTCAGAAGTTTTCGGTTTACGATGTTGAATTATATATCTTAGATCTTCTACTTGATTTGATATTGACTCCCCACGATATGTAAATGATTCTAATGTTGAATGCTGGGGTATAAATTCGCAAGACTTCTCCTCAAAAGAATCAGTTGATATATTGAAATTTTCCATTAGAATTTCAGAATCGTGAAAAGTAAAATCATTAAGTTTCTTATTAATTTCCACAGTAACATCAGCAGCACTTGAAAAACCGAATTCACTTTCAAATGAGATATCATATATCTTAGCTAACTCACAGAAAATTTCCCAATCTGGTTTTGACTCACCTACTTTTGAGGCAGCTTGGGAGAAAAAACTTTGTTTTTGTTCATAATAAGTAAAAGTTCCACTATCTTCAACGAAGGTGCATGTTGGAAGAACTACATCAGCTAATTGTAAATCATCTGAAGGATAAATATCTTGTAATATTAAATATTCAATGTTCTTGAGAATTTCTGGGTTTTCAATTCTCTCAGTAAGGTATAACGCCTTTATTTTTCCTCTTTTAATCTCTTTGGCAATATCTACTTGAGATTTCTTGTTATTAAATGTTATATTTGTTAAAACACCTTTAATATTAGCATTTCTCCTGAGATATTGTTCATTATACTCGTTGTTTAGAAAAGCTGTTAGAAGGATATTATCAGTTTTTAGAACATTTCTGGCAAATTTATTTAAAATATAAGCCGATTCATTTGATAAATCAACTGATGCTAGTATAGCAATTTCTTCGGGTTTAAATCTCGTTAAATTTTCTTTTATGGCGTTGTATACTTCAATCCACCCACTTGGGATTAAAGTATTATTAATTTTAATTAATGGGTATTTCAATCTCTGATTTCCATTATTAAATGGTACTATACAGAATCGCCCAAAGACGCATGGATATTTATTATTACTATAATTTTCTTGACTTGGGATTGATTCTACTAGCACTTCATTTTGAGAAAAATAATTAAATCTGCACCCTATCCCACAGAAAGCACAAACAGAAGCAGTTTTATTGCTATTTTTATCAAACCATTTAGTATTTTTCGACGTTATGGCTCCTGTAGGGCATATATCTACACACGCGCCACAGAATTGACAATTTGAATCGATGAGAGAGATATTAAAAGCTGTTGATACTATTGTATCATGACCTCGATTAGCAAAATTTATAGCCCCATTCTTTCTTAATTCATTACAAATCCTAACACATTTACCACATAAGATACACATATTAGGATCCATTTCTATGAATGGATCATTTCTCTTTAAAGATGAATTTTTATACTCTAATTGATAATCAACATTATCTATTTCAAGATATTTAGTGATTTTTCTTAAATCACAAGTTTCCTTACTGGAACAAAAGAAGCAACCAAAGGATCTGCCTGCTTTACTTTTACGTCTCCCATCCTCTTCACATTTATTTTTGTTATCGCATACGAGACAAGAGTAGGGATGTTCACTCAATATTAATTTCAAAACCTCTGTTCTTAATTCTCGAAGTTCATCGTCATTTGTGATAATTCTCATATCATTTTGGGCAGGAGTTGAACAAGCTGTAGGATATCCCCTCATACCTTCAACTTTTACAATACAAAGTCTACATCCTCCGTAAGGAGATAAATTTTCAATATAACAGAGTGTAGGAATGAATATCCCTGCTTTTTTAGCAACTTCTAAAATTGTTTGCCCATCTAAAAATTCGAGTATTGTATCGTTGATTTTCAGAGTCTTTTTTTTATCACTTATCGTTTAATCACTCCCTTATTCTTTGTTTTGGTACTTTAGAGATTGAATTATATGGGCATAAATTAAAACATACCTCACACCTAATGCATAAATTGGGATTAATATAATGTGGTTCCTTAGAAGTGCCTGTAATCGCTTTAGAAGGACAATTATTTTTACACACTTCACATCCAGTGCAAGTGTTTTCATCTATTAAAAATGATATCATATTCTTACAAACAAGAGCTGGGCAACGCTTATCGACTACGTGTGTTTCAAATTCATCTTTAAAATACTTTAGAGTTGTAAGAACAGGATTGGGTGCCGTTTGACCTAAACCACATAAACTAGTTTTCTTAACAAGAATAGCTAATTTTTCTAAACGTTCTAAGTCGTTTAAATTTGCTTTTCCGTCTTTAATATCTGTAAGGATATCTAACATCCTCTTAGTTCCTATTCTACATGGGACACACTTTCCACAAGATTCGTTTTGAGTAAAAGAAATAAAATAATGGGCTAATTCTACCATGCAAGTATCCTCATCTAATACAATGAATCCTCCTGAGCCCATTATAGAACCTAATGATGTAATGCTTTCATAATCCATTTTAGTGTCTACAAGCTCCTCAGGAATACAACCTCCTGATGGACCCCCAATTTGAACTGCTTTAAATTTTTTACCATTAGGAATACCCCCACCAATATCAAAAACTAACTTATTTATTTTTGTTCCCATTGGAACTTCTACTAAACCTGAATTATTAATTTTTCCGGTTAGAGCCACAACGAAAGTCCCAGAAGCATTCTCGGTTCCTATTGAGTTAAACCATTTAGAACCATCCTTAATAATCCTTGGAACATAGGCATAAGTTTTGACATTATTGATATTACTAGGTTTACCCCATAATCCTAAGGTAGCAGGGTAAGGAGGTCTAGGTCGAGGCATCCCACGTTTACCCGTAATAGCAGCCATTAACGCGGTTTCTTCACCACAAACAAAAGCCCCAGCTCCTTTTTTTAATATAATATCAAAATTAAATTCAGAATTAAGAATATTTTTTCCAAGAAGATCATTTTCTCTTGCTTGATTGAGTGCAATCTCAAGACGCTTGATAGCCAGGGGATATTCAGCTCTAACATATATATAACCATAATTTGCACCTATTGCATATGCAGCAATAATCATACCTTCAATAACGCTATGTGGATCAGCTTCTAATAGAGACCGATCCATGAAAGCTCCAGGATCACCCTCATCACCATTAGCGATTATATATTTAGGAAAACCAATAGCATTACGACAGGCCTGCCATTTTTGTCCTGTTAAAAATCCCCCTCCACCTCTGCCACGTAATCCAGATTTCTTTATTTCCGTAATAATTTCCTCAGGATCCATATCTCTTAATACTGTCTTAAGCGATAAATAACCCCCCTCATTAATGTAATCGTTAATGTCTTCAGGATTTATCCTCCCACAATATCTCCTTAAAATTTGCGTTTGTTCTTTATAGAATTGTATATCATCCATATTTCTGATATACTTCCCAGAGATAGGATCTGTATACAACAGATTTTCAACTATGGTATTTCCAATCAAATGGGATTTAACAATTTCTTCAATATCTTTTGGTTTTAACTTAACATATAATACATTATCTGGTTTTATTATTAATTGTGGTCCAAATTGGCAAAACCCTTGACATCCCGTTAGTTTTACCTTTACATGATCAGACAAATTTAAATCTGGTATTAACTCCTTTAATATATCATCAATTCCTTGTGCGTTTGCAGAATTGCATCCACTCCCCCTACAAATTAAGATGGTTCTCTCAGTCAAAATTTTACTCATTATTCTAAAGATTATATTTGTTAATTTTTCTTCAAATTCATCATAATTTTTCTGAGCTTTTTTAATGTTAAATCTCCATAAGTTTGTCCATTAATTAAGCACACGGGAGAGATTGCACAACACCCAAAACACGCAACAGATTCTATGGAAAACATTTTGTCTTCTGTGGTTTCACCAGATTTTATCCCTAGTTCATTTTCAACGAAATTTAATAAAAGCGGACCCCCTTTGACATGGCAAGCTGTACCATCACAGCATATAATGGAGTTTTTTCCCAATTTTGTAAATTTAAACTGCGTATAGAAAGTTGCAATGCTATAAATTTCAGCAAGAGCAATATTTAATCTATTTGATATATATAACAAAATATTCGAAGGTAAATATTGATAGATTTCTTGGATTTTTTGCAATATTGAAATTAAATTCCCCCTTTCACTCTCGAAAGTCTTTAAGATTTCATTAATCTTTGTTTTTTCCTTTTCTTGCATTTCCAAGAAGATTTCTTGAGTCATTTGATCACAATTCCACGAATATTAGCTTAGATTGATTAAAGGTTGAATAATTTTTAAGTTTTTGATTATTAATAGCAAGGTAAACACTAAATAATAATATTTTTGACAAATAGAAGATTTATATATTTAATCATGGATACAATACTCGTCTTAGATTTCGGGGGTCAATATTGTCATCTAATCGCGAGAAGAATTAGAGATTTAGGAGTATACTCAGAAATTCTACCCTATAATGTTTCCCTTGAAAAAATTAAAACCATAAATCCAAAAGGTATCATTTTATCGGGTGGACCTAATAGTGTTTATGAAAAGGGAAGTCCACAATTACCTGAAGAATTCTATAAGTATGTTTCAGATGAAAATATACCTGTATTAGGCATCTGTTATGGACATCATCTAATAGCTCATCATTTTAAAGGAAAAATTGAATCACATGACTACAAAGAATATGGTCAAGCCGAACTGAATATAATAAAAGATAAAGGTCTTCTTGAAGGATTTAATAAAATAGAAACAGTATGGATGTCTCATGGGGATCAAGTAAAAGAGTTACCGGAAAATTTTAATATATTAGCAAGTACAAGTACTTGTCCAATCGCGGTTTATGCCAACCTCCAAAAAAATTTATTTGGTGTCCAGTTTCATCCAGAAGTTGTTCATACACTTAAAGGTAATGTTGTTCTGGAGAATTTTGTTAGTAAGTATGCAAAAGCTAAAAAAGAATGGAAATTTGAGAACTGGATTGAACAAACTATACAAGTAATAAACGAAACAGTTGGACCAAATAACAGAGTAATATTGGGATTAAGTGGTGGTGTAGATTCTACTGTTGCCGCAACCTTAATTCATAGAGCTATTGGAGATAGATTATATAGTATTTTTGTGAATAATGGAGTTCTACGCAAAAATGAAATAAATCAAGTTCAAGAGTCATTTAGAAATAGATTAAAGTTTAAGAACTTCTACTATGTAGATGCAGAGGAGTTATTCCTGAATAGACTTAAAGATGTTGAAGATCCAGAAGAGAAGAGACGCATTATAGGACATACATTTATAGAGGTTTTTGAAAAAAAAACCATTGAATTAGAAAAAGAGCATCCTGATATTAAATTTCTCGCTCAAGGAACGATTTATCCTGATCGCGTTGAAACAAGTGCTACAAGTAATAATTCTGCGAAAATCAAATCACATCATAACTTAACGTTACCCGATGATATGAAGCTTGAGGTATTAGAACCGTTAAAAGACCTATATAAAGATGAAGTTAGAAAGATAGGAGTAAATTTAGGTTTATCTAAAGAATTAATCAACCGCCATCCCTTTCCCGGACCAGGATTGGCAGTAAGGATAATTGGATCTATAGATAAGGAGAAGTTGAATATCTTAAGAGATGCCGATGAGATTTTAATTGAAGAAATTCATAAAGCTGGTGTGTATGATAGCCTTTGGCAAGCTTTCTGTGTATTTCTTCCCATAAAAACTGTTGGAATAATGGGGGATCATCGCACCTATGAAAATATATGCGCGATTAGAGCAGTAGAATCATTAGATACAATGACTGCCAATTTCGCGAAATTAGATATGAATTTATTAGAAAAAATAGCAACTCGTATCATAAATGAAGTTAAAGGTATTAATAGAGTTGTATATGATATTTCAAATAAACCCCCAAGTACTATTGAATATGAATAATTTTTTTAAAATGGTAATGATTCTAATTTATATTAATTATAAACATCTTGACAATCATGACTGAAAAAGAAATAAAATGGGATTTTTCTGAGATGTTCTCTGGTATTGACGATCCAAAATTACCAAAGACAATGCAAAATCTAAGTAAAGAAGCAGATCAATTCGAAAAGGATTATAAAGGTAAAATCGAATCAAAAATTTTTACTGCAGAGAATTTAAAAGCACTTCTGAAAAAGATAGAAGACTTTTCGGCAAGAGCTGATGAAGTACAATTATTTTCAACTAACTCTTTCAACGCCAATATGACACTTCCTGAAACTCAAGCTCTTAATAATAAATACAGAGAATTTCAGACACAAATTTCTAAAAAGCTCGCATTTATTGATTTAGAAATGGGGAAACTTGTTTATGAAAATAAAGAACTAATTTCTAATCCTGTATTAGCAAATTATAAACATAATTTAGAAACTATTTATAGGGCATTTCCACATCAGTTAACAGAAATTGAAGAACAAATAATTCTTGAAAAAGATCAACATGGTATTAGAGCATGGAGTCAACTACAAGGAGCTTGGCTAAATACAAGAGAATTCAAAGTCAATGTAGAGGGTGAGGAAAAAATTCTTTCTTATGGAGAAGCTAATAATCTATTTACCCATCCAGATAGAAACACCAGGATCTCAGCAAATAAAGCTATATATAGTTTACTAGGAAAGGATGAAGAAATTTTTACAACTGCTTTACGTAATATTTGCTCTGATTGGGTTAAGAACTCTAAGCATAGAAAATACGATAGTCCAATGCATGATAGTCTCATAGTAAATGATACTACTCAAGAAGTAATAGATAGTTTAATACAAACTATTGAAGGGGGTGTAGATGTATATCAAAGATATCTAAGAATTAAAGCTAAACTTCTTAATTTGCCTAAATTGACTTGTGCTGATGTTGTCGCCCCTCTTCTAGAAGTGCCTCATAAAAATTATTCCTGGGAAGAAGCTAAGGAACTCATTTTTGAAGCGTTTAATCAGTTTGATGAATCCTTTGTCGAGTATGCCAAGGATATGTTTGATAAAAACCACATTGATGCGAATATAAGAAAAGGGAAAAGAAATGGTGCTTACTGTGCAGGATGGTATAAAGGGAAATCTGCCTTCATATTAATGTCATTCAGTGGTGCTTTAAGAGAAGTTTACACTTTGACCCATGAACTAGGACATGCTATACATGACTATTTAGCTTCTCGGGAACAGACATATATTAATGTTCATCCAGGATATACTGTTGCAGAAACTGCATCTACATTCGGAGAATTGCTTATGACGGATCTTTTACTTGAAAAAGCAGAAACAAAAGAAGAAAAAATGGCTATTATCGCACACGTTTTAGATGAAGCTGGTCAAGCCGCTTTTCAAGTAAGTGCTCGCATATTTTTTGAAAAAAGCCTATATGATGCTATTGATAAAGGTGAACATTTAGATGGAAAAACCGTTTCAAAATTGTGGTGTGCTGGGAGAGATAAAATATACGGTGATTCAGTTGAATGGTTTGAAGAAATGGATTGGGAATGGACAATGAAGGGACACTATTACATTCCAAACTTTAGGTTTTATAACTATCCCTATGTTTATGCTCAACTATTTGTGTATGCTTTATATCAAACCTATAAGAAAGAAGGTAAAAGTTTTGTTCCTAAATTTAAGAAATTGCTTTCTTCGGGGGGGAGTGTATCACCAGAAGAGCTAGGCAACATAGTAGGATTAGATATTTCAAAACCCGACTTTTGGAAACTCGGGATAAAACAATATGAAGACTTTGTGAATCAATTAGAAAATCTTATAGAATAAATTATTCTTTCATATTTTTTTTATTATAATTCATTGATATCAGTCAATGAAAGTAAAAAATTAAGCTGTTTATATGGAAAAAAAAGAAATTGTTCGTACAGGATATAATAAGGTAGCTGAAAGGATACAGGAAATCTCTGGTTTAGAAAAAGAGGGAAGTGAAGAGTTAAATCTCTTAGCAAACTTTACCTCAAGAATACCATTAGGTGGTTTAATTCTAGATGCGGGTTGTGGGTATGGTGTTTATTCTCGCTACTTGAGTGAAAAATTCAAAGTTATTGGTGTTGATATTTCTGAGAAGCAAATCGAATTAGCTAAACAAAATGCACCCAAAGCAGAGTTTATATGTGAGGATATAACTAAAACCAACTTTCCTGGTGAATATTTCGCTGGAATTTTAGCTTTTTATTCAATAATTCATGTACCCAGAGAAGAACATTATGATTTATTAAGTAATTTTTTCCGGATGTTAAAAATGAATGGAGTTGTACTTTTGGTTTTTCAAGCAAATGATGACCCTGAATCTTATGAAAATAATTTCTTTAGTAGAGGTGTGAAGATGTATTGGAGCGGTTTCGATGAAAAAGCAGACTTAGACATGCTCAGACGAGTTGGATTTAGAATTATTTGGTCCAAATCAGTAAAAGAATCTCCGAAGTGGGGAGAATCATCTCATTTATTTGTGTTTGCAGAAAAATAGTTTGCGAAATTGATAAAAAAAATAGTAAAAAAAATTAATAATTTCCAGAATAAATCTCGTTTTTAACTAATTCAAAATCGAGAGATTCTTGTGATTTAATTCCTATATCCCATTTTTTACATACTTCTTTAGTTTTAGTATTAATTTTTATTTTTTTTATTCATATCTCAAGAAATGATTTATTTTTGTTTCATTCATTTCCGTTTTATCAAACCTAATTGTAGTAAATAAATTCCAATCGTATTCATAGTTCTCGAGTTTCTCTCTATGGGTAATTCCTTCTGCTTTAGTACCGAGTTCTACTCCCCAATCTAGATTACAACCAAACGGTAAACCTTTTAATTCTAAAAAGTTATCACATCTCCATTTCTTTGTGTCTAACCCACTATGGGATAACAAGCTGTTGTTGGTAGTCTTTTCACATGTTTGACATAACTTCCCATCATGATAATATTCTTTTCCACATAAATGACATTTTAACGACATATTTTTTCACTTCCTCTCTAATTTATTGCGCCTCATATAATCTCGGCCTTTGTTTAAAATATATTATCAACTTGTCAGGCATCGTTTTCCTAATTCGTTTAATTACTGTTGTTACTCCATTACGATTCTCTCCATATCCCATTGCTCTAGCCCATTCCGAGGCTGACGCCTTTCCTATTTCTTTTAGCTTTTCTAAGCATATTTCTTCCCATGTTCGATAATACTCTTGAACTGTAATTTTTAAAACCTCCATTATAACATTTTATAATTTTTTTTGTTATTTTTTTCTCCATTTTTTGTTTCTATGGGAATTTACTCCCATAATTAATATTATATACATTTTTTTCCTTATAAATCTAATGATAATTGTTTAATAAAAACACCAAAACGCTAAACATAAGTAAAATATGTAATTGAAAAAATAAACAAATCTCTAAAAATACACTAAATTTGTGAAAATCTTTTTTTTTTTTTATATCTAATATTTAAGATTAATGGTTTTATATGAACAATTTCTTAAAAATTTAAAAAAATACTCGACGATTTTCAATGGGGAATCAAATTAAAAGTGAATTATTGCTTAAAAGAGATATTTTGATTTGAACATTGTTCTGAAGTATGTGACTAATATAATAATTTAACGATAAATTGATGAACATAATAGAAGATTTGGATTAATTGCATTGAACAATTTTTAACAAACTAGACAAAGTAGTTTATTACAGGTCTTTTAATTTATTAAACCAATAAAAGAAATAGCTTCTTTAATGATTTTTAACC
>JAGXNR010000035.1 GCA_019894875.1 Promethearchaeota archaeon
ACTTAGGACAAATTTGTATTAGGAGAAAGAAAAATTGAGCATTTGTGAGAATATCCTATTAGAATTCCTCATAAGGACCACTAATTAATCCCCCGATTAAGCCTCCTATAGATGCTCCTAAGAGTGCACTTATAATCCCACCCAAAGTTTCAGATAATTGCACGCTGAATAATACCATTAAATCTTCACCGGATAAGATATTTAAAATAATCCACAATAGCATGTCTAAAACAACTACTAATAAACCTGCGATAACACCTCTTCGTAAACCTTTTGAGATAGTCCCACTGACATATCCTATAAAAAGCCATGCGAGAAGTTGAGCTACTAAAAATTCCGAGGTTCCAGTAAAAAAAGCGATAATATCGAATTTAAAATTTGCTCCTATAAGCAATGCTATGGCCTTTAAAAAATTAGGATCAGATAAGGTTAAATTAATCTCGATTTGGTTTAAGATACTCTCCATATTGAAAAAAAACACACTCAAAAAACTTAAAATTATCCCTATTAGTATTCCAAAAATCAATCGGTAGGAAGCCATTGTGCTAATCAGTATAAAATGTTTTAATTATATTATGATTATGAAAGATAAATTATATTAATAATTAAAATCATTTTTGCTATATTAATACTTAAGATCTGGTTTATTTAGAGTAAAACTCTCAATAAAATATTAAAACTATGTTATATTTATTCAATTATACATAGCATGATGAAAATTATGTTTTAATTTATGGAATTAACAAGAATAAATAAACAAGGCAACCATTTTGGCTAAAAAGAAGAAGAAAACCGAAGAAGAAAGTGAAAATAAAGAGGATTTCATTGAAGACTTTGAGGAAAATTTAGAAGTGGATTTTGAAGAAGATTTAGATCTAGAAGAAGAACTCGAATTATTAGATACAGAAGACATTGGATCAGAACTAGAAATTAAAGATGAATTAATTGACAAAGACGAAGAAAGAAAACAACTTTACTTAAGTTGCGGCATTCACATCGGAACTAAATTATTAACTGGAGATGCGCGAAGGTTTATATATCGACAAACTAATTATGGGCTATATGTTATTGACTTGACAAAAACTGATGAAAGATTACAGATTGCAGCAAAATTCTTGAGTAAGTACATTGAGGAAGGAAGCGATCGAGTCATAGTAACTTCAGTAAGAAGATACGGGAAAGAACCCGTTAAAAAATTTTGCGAAGTATTAGGATGTAAAGCCGTTACTACAAGATTTATACCAGGAAGTTTAACTAATCCCCTTATAGATACTTATATCAAAGATGCTAGTGTTGTACTAATTGTCGATCCACACGCAGATAAAGTTATTCTACGTGAAGCTAAATTAGCCAGAGTGCCTGTAATCTCACTTTTTGATACAGATGATACGCTTAATGGAATAGATCTCGCAATTCCCGCAAATAATCGTGGTAAAAAAGCACTTGGATTAGCCTTTTGGCTAATAGCAAGACAAATAATGGTAGAATTAGGGAAAATTGCTAGTATAGAAGAATTTCCATATAGTCTTGAGGAATTCACTTCTAAAATAGTACCTGTTTATCGACAAGAACAAAAACAACAATCACGAAGATAATTTATTAATTTTAGATATCTTCATCCCTTAACTTTATATTTTTTGCTAAAATCTCTCAAATTTATATTTCTTACGTAATATTTAATAGCTCAGGAATTTCAGAGAGATTATTAAGAAACTTAGTATCAGGATAGGTTTTATATTTATCTTGAAAAGTAACACCAGTAAGTACTGCTACAAATGATACTCCCGCGTTAAAAGCTGTTTCAGCATCAGTTAAGCTATCTCCTACATAAATAATCTGTGAAACCGATAAATTCAATTTTTTGATTGCTTCTAATAAACCTCTTGGATCAGGTTTATGCTCCTTAACATCTTCACCACCTATAATAACTTCAAAACAATCTAAAAGATCCTCTCTTTCTAAAATATTTATTATTCGATAACGAAATTTCGTAGAAACAATCCCTAATTTAATACCTTTTCTATGTAATAACCTGATGACACTATAAGTTTCTATGAATAACTCAGTCAAATCTGACATACTTTCATCTGCTCTTTCAACGAAATAATGCTTAAATTTCTCAGTTTTATCTAACTGTTGTTTACCCACTAAATCTATGAAAGTTTGTTCTAGAGTAAGACCAATGGTCTTTTTTATCTTTTCATCTGAAAATTTGGTGAAACCTAACTTTCTTAGCGCGTAATTTACACATTCAATTACCCCCTTTGAAGAGTCTGCTAATGTAAAATCAAAATCGAATATAATTCCTTTAATATTTTTTTTTCTATCAATCAGGATTTATCCCCTCCTAACCTGGATAATCAGGCGCGTTCGCTACAAACCCGGTTTTAACACCTTGTTTAAAACCTGCATTTTCATAAAATCGATGAATTGCTGGATCTTTTGAACCAGTTAACAACATAACTTTATAGCATTCATTTTCCCAAGCTACTTCAAGTGCATACTGGAGAATTGAAGTACCAAATCCGCGTCTACGATATTTGGAATGCGTTACCACGTTTTCAATCAACCCATATGGCCTTCCACCTCTGGTTAAATTAGGTATAACTGCTAGAGTGCATGAAGAGACAATTTCATTACCAGCTTCTAAAACAAAGTAATGTAATAATGGATTTTCTGAGATTTCTTTCCAAATTGATTCTAATTTTGATTTCTCTGGTAAGGGTGCGTCTTGACGGTGAAGATGAGTATAAAGAGATAATAGTTTATCCATTTCATTTTTCTTTATATTGCGAACTGACATGATTTTCATAGTATTTTCTATTTATTATTAATTTCTTGCCTATAAAAATTTTTAAGAATAAATTGATATAAAAAGGAGAGAAAGGAATGATAAATTCTGAAGAAAAGAGAAAAAAAATTTTGTTTTTACAAGGTTTGAAACGAATTTGAGGATATTGGTTTAATAAAATTCTTAAATACAATCAGAAAATTGATCTTCTTAAATTATGACTTTATAAGAGAAATAATATTCTAGATATAAATTGCCAAATAAAATAAAATAAATTCATACGAAAAATAAGGGAAAAGATGAAACCCATTGATACTAAACTTATTTTGAAATCCTTCAGGCGGTCCCCCCTATCTCAAAGTGGAGATTTTCACATATCTCTATGTGGTAATGTAGGAGTCGGGATACATGCACTTCTAAACCAGTTAATTGAAGGTAAGTTTACTGAGAAATTCACTGATATAAGGTTCGTGGATATATGTGGTTTTAGACTCATCCCTTGGGATATATCCAAATATAGGTTTAATAATACATTTTCTGATTATTCAATTGAGAGGATGAGAGCAGCAGGTATGGCCGTTTTTGATATTACTAATCAAGAATCTTTTGAAAATATTGATTTCTGGATGGTTAAGCTCAAAAAATTTCGAGGAGATATTCCTTGTATTATTGTTGGTAATAAACTTGATAAAAATAGGGAAAGAAAGGTTGATCTTCAAAGTGCGAAAGACAAGGCAAAGAAATTTAATGCACAGTATATAGAAACTTCAGCCAAGACCGGGGAAAACGTGGAAAGAGCTTTTGAGATCCTAACGATTCAAATTTTAGATAAATATTACTCCCTTACCAAAAGAAAGAAGACGATAAAAGTAATTAAAGAATTTGAAAATATATATGTTAGTAGTAGAGTTCTGAAAGTGGACTTAATTTTTAATATGGGCAATGTACAGCATTTTCAAATTCATATGGATTCCAGAAATGGGTTTTATTCTGCTGAAGTAGTGGATATTCTCGCAGATTCAGTCATCATGTGTTATTTTGAAATTTACTTAGAAAATGGAAAAAGCTTTTTAGATACCAACAACAAGAATTTCTACTATTATCAGTAGGAAATTGAATGAAGAGTATTCTGTTAACATAATACAAATTTTTTCTCATGAAGGATTAGGACTAATCACTTTTAATAACACTATATCTCCATTTTAAGACAAAAAATTGACGGTCACCACCCAGAGGTCTAATATAAGGATTAGAAATTTTTTTATTGTGAATTGACATGTTTTTCATAGTATTTTCTATTTATTATTAATTTCTTGAATATTTCCTTTAACTGAAATATAATAATCACTCTTGAGTCTTCTAAATTATTTATAATAAATTTTTAACCAAAAATCTTTGGGTTCTTATCCTATGTAACCTGATAATATTAACCTTTTTTGTTTAATTTGGAAAAAGATGTGAATAATATTAAGTGGTAAATATATATAGAATCAAATATAAATATTAGAATTTCTGTTAAGATATTACCTTGATTGAAAGAAGTAAAACAAGAAAAAAATGAGTCCAAATCCTGCTCTTATTTTTAAAGTGTGTTTGTTTGCTGATAATAAAGTAGGTAAAAAATTATTAATAAGTAAATTTCTTAAAGTACAATTTGAAGATAAACCAGATACATCATTGACAATAGGCATTAAATTCACCATTAAAGATGTAAAAATTAATGAAAAAATTATAAGACTATCAGTATGGGAATTTTGTTCAAGAGAGCCATTTAAAAATCATATATCAAATTATCTTGTGGGAAGTCAAGGAATATTATTAATGTATGATATTACTAACCCTCAAACCTTAGAGATATTAGCTGAGTGGAGCGAAATCATAAAAAAAAAAATAAGAGAAGGTATTCCACTTTTGTTAGTAGGGAATAAATTAGATTTAGAAGAGAATCGTAAAGTATCAAAAGAACTAGTAAATAAATTTAAAGAAAATTATAATATAACTTCATCTGTGGAGATATCAATAAAAACTGGGGAAAATGTTGAGGAGATGTTTAAAATACTAGCAAGATTAATAATAAACTCCAAATAGAGATAATATTAAAAAGTAAATTCTTCATCATCCATTTCATTTTTCTTTATATTGCGAATTAACATGATTTTCATAGTATTTTCTATTTATTATTAATTTCTTGAATATTTACTTTAATTGAATTAGAATAATCACTGTTGTGTCTTCTAAATTATTTAAAATATATTTTTAATTTTAATTCTATTAACTTAACATAATAAGAAATTATTAGTTTAGGTGAATGTTTTTTTATGAAAAAGATTATCTCATTTTCTGGAAAAGGTGGAGCGGGTAAATCTACTCTCCTCGTCTTAATGCTGAAATATCTCTTAGAGACCAAGCAAAATCTCGATATTCTCGTAATTGATGCCGATCCCGATGCTAATATTGGAGACATCATTGGGAAAGAGATCCAATTCAATGAAACTATCGGTGGAAAAATGGCGGTGCTTAAAAATAAAATCCAGAAGCGACAAATACCCCTTGATGTCTCGAAAGATCAAATCATTGAATCTGAAGTGTTTGAAGCCCTAATTGAAATGGAAAACTTCGATATCTTAGAAATGGGACGTTCCGAGGGCAGTGGGTGTTACTGTAGTGTAAATAATACCTTAAAGCGGGTAATAGATGTATTATCCAAAAATTATGATGTGGTACTCATTGATGCCCCAGCAGGATTAGAATATTTTTCTCGAAAGACAGGACGCAATGTTACCGATTTAGTAATCGTGTCTGATGCAAGTAAAATGGGTATCCATACCATGAAACGGATAATAGAATTAACAAAAGAAGTTGATTTATTGTTTGAAAATATCTGGATTGTCGGTAATCGGTTTCCAAATAACGTAAAGGAAATTTTAGAAAAAGAAGTTGCTACTATAAAAGAAAAAAATGTAAAGCTCTTAGGCTTTGTTTCTAATAGCGAAGAAATCAGTACGATGAACTTAATCGGCGAAAATTTGTTACAATTACCTAATCAGAGCGAAACATATCAAACTACAAAAGATCTATTTGCGAAGATAATATAAAATTAGAGAAAGTCACTTAATCTTTTATTTCGAAACCGTTTTTCTACTCCTCCTTTCATCCCTGGTAACTCAAAACATTTGTCTGGAATCATTCTTTTAAAAAATTCTTTGTTTTCACGTTCGGGAATAAACTGTGAGGTATATAAGGTTTCAAAGATTTGTTCCCCCGTAAATTGGATATCTTCGAAATATGGGACAATGGGACGAGATTCACTAACTTCCTTTACAATCTTATTTAATGGAGATTTATAAACACAAATCTTTCCTTTATCGTCTATTGTAGTTGTTTTATGGGTATGTTCATTGTATAAACAAATTATAGATTCTGGAAATCTTTCGTGGAAATAATTAAGGACAAGATCAATTACTCTGTGTTTGAGCATAACCACACCAAATAATACGCCCCGATTATTTATTTCTGTCCTTGTAAATTGGTTTGCTCGATAAGCTTCAGTATAGACTTCTCCCATCATTCTTTTTACTTTTTTGGCAAAAAGTGTGCCCGAATTGCGTAAAACTACTTCAGGTATTTTTTTTATCTGTTGTATTAGAACGGGAGATGATTTACAATGACGGGGAAGATTTTCAATTAATTCTTCATGTGAATATCCCTTAGCACAACCTACAACTACTAATGGATCCTGTTCAATTCCTTTCTTTGTTATCTGATTTCACCTTCTATAGTGCTATTTTCAATATTCGTAAAATTTTGAAGAGTTGTTTGACTTCCTCCGTTTATTTGAAGAAAGGGATCGGCTCTTTTTAATACTACACCAACAGATTTTAAATCCTCACGGCGTTTAAATACAAATTTCTTTGACCGTAAATTAATTATCCTCTTTGCAGAAATAGGTCCAATTCCAGGAACTCGCAATAAATCATGATAAGATGCTTGATTTGGATCTACTAGGTTATGATCTTCAAAATATTTCCTTGCTAAATGAATTTTAGGATCTCCTTGTGGTAAATATCCTTCCTCGGTAATTACTTCTTCTATATCTTTCAATTTATAATGATATATCCGGAGTAGCCAGTCCGTTTGATATAACCGATGCTCTCTTGCAAGTGAGGCTGCTTGTTTACCTGCTAAAGGAGTGCCTTCAATTGGAATGAAAGATGAAAAATAAGCACGCCTTAAATCAATTTCTCGATACCCCCAATCAATTCTTTTAAGAAGATCATAATCAGTTTCACTTTCGGCAGCCCCTACCACAAACTGAGTTGTTTGTCCGCCATTCAGGATTGGTGCGCCGTCCCATCGAAACTTCTTATATCCATTTTCTCTTCTATCTTTAATCATTTTTTCTTGATACTCTAATTCGTTGTCTTGTTTCAAATCCCTCATTATTTTAAGGGTTTCATCGTTATGTTTAAGACGAATCTGCTTTAACCAGTGTTGACGGGTTAGAATATCATTATTGAAGTGCTTCTGACTTGCGATCTCAGCTAAGTGGTCTTTCGTAGAAGCTTCCGTATTAACCGAGATACGATCAGATAAAGTTATTGCTTCCTTGAGTAGATATTTACTTACACCAGGTAAACATTTAAAATGCACATATCCTCGAAAATTATATTTAAACCTTAGAAGTCGTATCGCTTCTAACATTTCCTCGGTCGTTTTATCAGCGCTACCACAAACTCCTGAGGATATGAATACACCTTCTACGGTATTCATCGAATAGAGTTTCATAAAGGTACGGGCATATTCCTCTGGTGTGAAACTCATCTTCTTCTTACAGGAATGAGAGAAACAGTATTTACAATCGTAAATACATTTGTTAGTATAGAGTGTTTTAAAAAGACTCATGCATCTACCATCAGGAGTATAACTATGGCAAATTCCAGCAGTCGCTGTGGCTCCTATCCATTTTTTCGAATCTCCAAAAAGTTTTGGGTATTTTGCAGTACGACTGGAAGCAGTACTGGCACAAATATCATATTTTGAATTTTCTCCTAAGACACGGATCTTTTCTAAAATTGACGGCAATTTAACTCTAAGTAGATATTCATTTATAATTATGTTAGTTATTAATTCTATCTCTTGATATTAGATTTATAAATCGAAAGGGGATATAGAATTTTCAAACTTTTTTATTACATTATAAAATTAAAAAAAACAAGATTCAAAAAAACTAATAGTTCAAAAATGAACTGTTAAAAATTAAGTTATTTAATATGAGCGTGAGCGTATTTTAGGGATTTCTCTGCATCTGCGATTATCGTATCTATAATATCTTTTACACTTTCAATTTTGTTTATAATCCCAATACTCTGACCTAAAAGGATACTACCATCTTCAATATTTCCTTGGTAGGCAAGTTCACCTTTTTTTAATTGTTCCATCATTTCATCTGCTGTCATCGCAACTTCTATTGCGATTTTTTCTTCCTTACTAGCAACAAGGTTATGGGATGCGGCATAATTATTTTTCCACAATCTAATCGGTCCAAAAAATCCAGTTACTAGAACAGTATCTTGAGCTTTAGCAGGGGGGACGATATTTTTATAATTTTCATGAAATTCACTTTCTTTGGATGCGATGAATCTTGAACCCATTGCTACCGCACCAGCGCCCATAGCTAAAGCTGCTGCTAGTCCTCGACCAGTAGCAAAACCCCCACATGCTATAATGGGTATTTCGGGATATTTTTCCGCAACCTGTTGAAGCAAAACTAATGTACTTACTTTTTCATATGATTGATGTCCTCCACCTTCGCTTCCAGTGACCACCATGCCATCAACTTCAGCTGCTATGCATTTATCTGCAAGCCATAATGCGGGAGCAACATGGAAGTGTTTAATTTCTGAACCGCTCTCCTTTAGCTTTTGAAAGCTTCTTGTTTTCATCATTTTAGGAGAACCGGCACTTGTGATTACATACTTGCATTGTTCCTTTATTTTAGGATTATTCATTATAAATTGAGGTATTTTTCTACAAAGTGTAGGAGCATCTGGTTGCATTCGTGCTGTCCTAACATTGAATCCAAATGGTTTATCTGTATGTTCCACCACATTTACCATGTTTTTTTTCATTTCCTCGATTGGACTCCCTCCAAATAAGTTAGTGTGGCTTAATACCCCTAAACCGCCAGCTTCTGAAACAGCAATGGTTAAATCAGTTGTATAAAAAGGTCCCATCGGGGCTCCAATTATGGGATGTTTAATCCCAAACATATTTGTTATATTCGTTTCAATAACCATAAAAAATCATCTTGTTTTGTTTTTATAAATTTTTTAGTATTAATGTATTAAATTTTAATATTAAAATAATATATGGGATCAAAATTCTAATTTCTTTTAGATTTTTAGGTTGATTAAAATATTAATTATTCTCAATTAATAAACATATAATTAGGAGATAAAATTAGAAATAGCAATAGTATCATGATGAATTATACAGGTGGCGAAATAATTGCCAAATATCTTATAAAAGAAGGCGTTAAGTATGTTATAGGAATTCCAGGACATGGGAATTTAGCTTTAACTGATGCATTCTACAAAAATCAAGACAAACTTTCTTTGATTCAGCCAAAACAGGAAATGAGCGCTATTCATATGGCAATAGGATATTATAGAGTAACTAAACAACCTTTATGCGTATTCACATCGATAGGTCCTGGAGCGGTTAATACCGCTATTGGCATTGCTGATGCATTTGTAGATAGCATGCCTGTTTTAGTTTTGATAGGTGATACACATGTCCATATGAGAGGAAAAGGTGTACTTCAAGAGATTGAACGAAAACGAGATTCTGATATGTATCGAATATTAGAACCTATAAGTAAGCGTATATGGCAAGTTAGTACTATAGGACAGTTATCTACAATAATACAAAGAGCTTTTAATCAGATGCTAACAGGCAGAAATGGTCCAGTAGTAATAGGTCTTCCCATGGATGTGCAAGCGATTGCTAAAGAAGTCGAACTTCCTGAACCAATTGAAAGAAGGGCCACTGGACGAATCCTTGGTGATCCTAAGCTCGTTCAAGAAGCTGCCAAAATTTTAAAAGAATCAAGACGACCAGTATTATTGTTAGGGGGAGGCGTAGTCTCCTCTGAGGCTTTTGGAGAAATAAAGGAATTAGCAGAAAAAATTGGAGCTGCTGTAATAGTTACAATGATGGCAAAAGACTGTTTCCCAAATGATCACCCTCTATTTGCCTGGAGTACTGGAAGTAAAGGAACTTCAATTGGATTAAAAATGACTACTGCTGCTGATGTGATACTTTCAGTTGGTTGTCGTTTTGCTGATGAAACAGCCAGTTCATATAAAGATGGTGTGAGTTTTTCAATTCCACCTACAAAATTGATTCAAATCGATATAGATCCTCATGAAATTGGGAAAAACTATCCTGTTACCGTAGGGATTGTAGGTGATGCAAAAGCCTGTTTAAAGCAGATTCTTGATATTTTAACCCAGGAAGAATATTTCAAAGATTATAAGAAAACTGATTATTTTAAGGAGATACAAGAAGAAAAAGAAAAATGGGGTCAATTTATAAATAAAAATGCTGATGAGACAAAAATTCCCGTTATGATTTCGATTGTACTTAGGGAAATAAGGAAATTTTTCGAAAGAGATGCTGTTATAGTTACTAGCTCTGGAAATGTTCAAGCTCAAATGATCCAAGAACTCGAATTTTATGAACCCAGAACCTGTATAACCGCGGGAGGATTTTCTACTATGGGGTATAGCCTTCCCGCAGCAATCGGTGCTAAATTGGGATCAATCGATATTGGTAAACCAGATCGACAAGTTGTGGCACTTGTAGGAGACGGAGACTTTATGATGACAATTTCAGAACTTTCAGTAGCTATACAATTAGATATGTCAAACATTTTCTTTATAGTACTAAATAATCATGGATGGATCGCAATTAAAGACTTACAACAATCAGCATATGGGGAAGAAAGAGGGTATGGTACATCGTTTACAACAAAAAATGGAAAGACTTATTCTCCTAATTTCGCAAAAATTGGGGAAGCATTTGGTTGTTACTCTGAAAGAATCTCTAAAATGGAAGAAATTATTCCCGCATTAGAAAGAGCAAAAAAATCAGAAAAACCATCAGTCATTGAAATATTAGTGAATCGTGAATTCCCATTTACAGGAAGTCCTGCTATGGGATGGTGGGATGTTCCTGTTCCAGAATATCTTAAAGAACGTAGAAAGAAATATGAGAATGAAATTAGAGGAGAAAAGCTCTAGATTACTCTTTATCAGGTTTATAAATCGAAAACTGCTCATCAAGTTTTTTTTTAAGTTCAATGGGAAGTCTGAATCTCTTAGTATAGAAGTTGAAAATTATTTCATCAATTACTTTTTGCTCCCCTATAATATCGAATTTTATGTTATTTTTCCTTGCTTGGATAATTTTAGTAACTGAAGCTTCAATTTTCTCTTTTATTTCTCTATTTGGAATAATGAACGGTAAAGCATGGATTCCTGAAATTTGGATACTATTAGTATTGTTAATAATTCCTTTTGCGAAGTAGTTATATAGGGAACTGTTCAACAAACCCAACATATAGTGAATAGAAACAGATTTATTTTTGATTATGAATCCAATAACTTTATTAGAATCCCAATAGCATCCTTTTGGCATATATCGAGCAGCCAATCTTGAACTCACACCACTAATTACTAATCCTTCCTCTTCAAAAGGGACGTTTTTTGGAATATCATACACTTTTTTTGATATTTCACTCCAATCTAATGCTTCCATTATTGGTCTGTAATATTGGTCTCCACCTCCTCGCTTCAAATAAGGTTTCCAATGATCTGTTGCTAAATTCTTTTTACTTACGATCTTATATTTTTGATCCAGATCTACTATATTCCTATTACGTTTAGTAAAAATCTCCTCCAATTCTGTTCCCTCAACTGCCCCAATATATTTTTTATTATTATGTGTATGCATCCCGATATATCCCTGTAGATATTGCTCTAATTTAGAGGATTTTTCAAATAACTCGATAACTTCCTTTTCAACGTCAATATAAAATATATTAAATGGAAAAGAACTATACTTTTCCTGTTCTATTTCATAAACATTTCCGGGTGATTGATAATCATCCTCACTATTAACTCGAGGGATAATTCTCATCATATTGTTTTCTCTGGTCCTTTTATTCTTTTGACCAGTACATTTTGTTAGGATAATTATAACCGGACTCGTACTTACTTTTTGATTAGAAAACAGATCTTTAGGTGCCAGGAGAATTTCGTTAATTTTACAGCTATTAAAGATAAATCTCCTTAGCTTCTTATGAGTACTTAGAGTCAAAAATGAATCACTTGTTATAAAACCTAACTTTCCTCCTTCCTTTAATCTCCAAATGCTATTTACTATGAACATTGAATAAGTTTCATGAGAATTTATCCTTCCATAGATATTTTTTAAGCTACCTTTGTTTTTTTTGATATATACGCTACTTTTATTCAAGTAGGGAGGATTTCCTAGAATAATATCATATTCATTATAAGAATCAGGATATAACGCTAGAAGTGTATCTTGCTTTTTAAAGGAAACTCCTAACTTTTCCATTTCGATTTTATAACTTTTATTAACATCGAATGTGAAAATTTGATTTTTATTAATGCCTGATTCTAATAATTTGGTTACAAAGATTCCAGGACCCACACATGGATCCAAAATTTTCTGCTCTTCATTGATTTCCCCTAATCTCGATATGATATATTCTACGGTTTTAGGTGGTGTGAGAACTGTCCCAAAATCTTTTCTATTCAACTTTATTCTTAATCAACACTTTAAAAATAACTAATATTATTAATAATCAATATCTTTTAATAGAATCGTAATGATTTGGCAGAGTTTCTTTGAGAGAGTCATAAATTTAGACTATATTAATCATTTAATTATTGCTCCTACTTTAGCAGAGCTCACGATCTTTCTATAAATATTTAAATACCCCGTAGTAATCTTAGGTTCTGGTTTTTTCCAATTTTCTAATCTCAAGTTTATTTCTTGTTCAGGGATAAGTAAATTAAGTTGGCGGTTATCAATATCTATCTCTATTAAATCACCATCATTAACAATTGCTATTGGACCACCATCAATTGCCTCAGGGCATACATGTCCTATGAATGGACCTCTTGTAGCCCCTGAATAACGACCATCTGTAATCATAGCAACAGAATCCCCTAATCCCATACCCATTAAAATAGCTGCAGGTATCGACATTTCTCTCATTCCAGGAGACCCTTTAGGTCCTTCATAACGAACGACTAATACATCACCCTTTTCTATACTTTTTAACAATATCGCTTCTTTTAAATCCTCTTCACACTCAAATACTTTAGCTTTTCCCTTATAATATCTCATTTTTGGATTAATTGCGCTTTGTTTCACAACTGCACCCTCGGGAGCTAAAGTTCCTTTTAATACTGCAATTGCTCCCTCCTTAGCAATTGGATCTTCTAAGTTTCGTATAATTTGGTAATCTTCAAACTTAATATTATCAAGATATTCGTTTAAACTTACACTAAGAACAGATCTAGTTGATAAATTCAATATCTTTGATAATTTTTTCATCAACACTTTCACACTACCAGCATCATGAAAATCTGAAAGGTTATATTCTGAAGAGGGTTTTAGTTTTACTAACAATGGTACTGATTTACTTATTCGGTCAAAATCAAAATGGGTCAATTTACCGCCTATTTCATGTGATAATGCGCACATATGGAGTATCATGTTAGTAGAACCCCCAAGTGATAACGCCACCTTAATACCATTTTCAATAGAATCATGAGTGATTAAAGCAAGAGCAGTAATTGATTGGTTAACTAAGGTCAATATTGTTTTACCAGTATTTATACATAATTTCTCACGTTCTTTGCTCATAGCACTTAAAGTTGCACAATCAGGAAGAGAAAGACCCATAGCTTCAACAATACAAGCCATAGTATTTGCAGTACCCATCATATTACATGCCCCAGGGGAACAACATGTCTCTGACTCTATCAGTAATAGTTCTTCTTTTGTTAATAATCCCGCATTAAATTGTCCGATTGCTTCTTTAACGTCAGAAGTTACATAAGTTTTTCCTTTAAGTGGTCCCTCTTGAAAAGTTTTAGGAACCATTATTCCCCCAGTTAAAAAAATTGTGGGGATATTAATTCTAGCTGCTGCTAAAAGCATCCCAGGAATAATTTTATCACAGGTACAGATCATTACCATCCCATCAAAATTATATGCTTTAATTGTACACTCAACTGAAGCAGTGATTATCTCTCTAGTAGGTAATACATATTTTGAGAAATTCCCAGAATTAGCTATTCCATCACAAGAAGCTATCGTATTGAATTCCATAGGCGTTCCACCAGCTTCTTCAACACCTTTTTTAACAAATTCAGCTAATTTCCGTAAGTGGATATGTCCTGGATTAATTTCATTCCATGAATTAACGATGGCGATTTTAGGATTCTTTAGATCATTTGAAGAATAACCACATCCATGATATAATGCTCTTTCATACACCTTTCTTACATCAAATTCTTCTTGCTTTGCTGACATTGAGAAATATAAACTTAATTAATTAATGAAATTTGCCATCTTGTTCGATCTGTAAGATATAAATTAAACATTTATACTTTCATATATTCAAATTATCAAGTTTTAGAAATAATACAATTATGAAATAAAAACACATAATATCAAAAGTATATTGGAGATAAATATGAAAGTCATTCTTATATTATTTGATACACTAAACAAACATTTTTTACCTCCCTATGGTAATAATTGGGTACAGGCACCTAATTTTAAAAGATTAGCAGAAAAAACAGTAATTTTTGATAATTCTTATTGTGGGAGTTTAATGTGTATCCCTGCTAGAAGAGAACTTCATACAGGTAGACATAACTTTTTACATAGAAGTTGGGGACCTATGGAACCTTTTGATGACTCAATGCCGGAAATATTAAAGAATAATGGTGTTTATTCTCATCTTGTAAGTGATCATTATCATTATTGGGAAGACGGAGGGTGCACATACCATAATAGATATAATTCGTGGGAAATTGTTCGAGGTCATGAAGGAGATCCTTGGAAAGGAGAAGTAAGAGACCCCGATATCCCTGAAACCGTACCTAATATGCGAGAAAATTGGCCTCACTGGCGTCAAGATTGGGTAAATCGAAAGTATATGCAGAAAGAGGAAGATCAGCCTCAAGCAGGAACATTTAAGTTAGGATTAGAATTTATTGATAGGAATCATATGGAAGATAATTGGTTCCTACATATTGAAACATTTGATCCCCACGAGCCTTATTTTACTCAACAAAAATATAAAGATTTATACAAGCATGAATATGACGGTCCTCATTTCGACTGGCCGAATTATGGGATAGTTACAGAAACTGAAGAGCAAGTACAGCATGTTAGAAAAGAATATGCTGCCTCTCTAAGCATGTGTGATACTTATCTTGGCAAGATTCTTGACATTATGGATGAAAAAGATATGTGGAAAGATACAATGTTAATTATTACTACGGATCACGGCTTTCTCTTGGGGGAAAAAGATTGGTGGGCGAAGGGAGTACAACCTATATATAATGAAATTGCTCAAATACCTTTTTTTATATGGGATCCTAGATCAGGTAAGAAGAATGAAAGAAGAAAAGCTCTTGTACAAACCACGGATATTGTACCTACAATTCTCGAATTTTTTGGGATAGAACGTACAAAGGATATGCTGGGTAAAGTCCTAAAAGAAACTATTGATTCAGATACAAAAATAAGGGAATTTGGGTTGTTTGGAACCCATGGAGCTCATGTAAACATTACAGATGGACGATATGTTTACATGAGAGGGCCTACTAATTTTTTAAATCAACCTCTTTATGAATATACGCTTATGCCCACCCATATGCGTGGATTTTTTACGATTAATGAGTTGAAAACAGTCGAAATAGCAGATCCGTTTAGCTTTACGAAGGGAACTAAGCTTATGAGAACTGAATCAAGAATGGGATATATAAATCCTTATATTTTTGGGAGTTTGCTTTTTGATCTTCAAGATGATCCTCATCAAGAAAATCCAATAATTAATCCTGAAATTGAGAAAAAGATGATCAGGGCATTGATCCAGAAAATGAAGGAAAATAATTCTCCAGTTGAGCAATTTGAGCGTCTTGGAATTCCTTATGATGGCGAAATTACAAACGATCATTTAGATTTAACTGAGAATCGCTCAGGAATGAAAGATAAGATCGGGGATACTGAAATTTTGTGGAATAAAAAAGGAAAAAGCATGTATTCTCTTATTATGGGATATGTTCCCTCTCAGTTCCAAAAACAAACTAGTTTACTAATAGAAGAAGAGGTTAAAAAGAATAGTACCACTGAAATCGACGAAGATTTACTAATACAAGTGTTTGAAAAAATTCTTCCTAAAAACTATATTCCATTAATTAGAAACATGACCAAATTAGTTAAAACTAAGGGAAAATAAACCAAAACTGAAGTTGTATATTAAAAAAAATATGAAACCTTTCTCATTACTGATCAAACCTGCTTCTGCTGATTGTAATCTCAGATGTCAATATTGCTTTTATATTGATCACCTTAAGATTGTTGAAAATCAACCCAGAATGTCAGAAGATATACTAGAAAGTATGATAGCGGGGTACATGCAGACAAATCAAAACAATAATTATGCCTTTGGGTGGCAAGGTGGTGAACCAACCATGATGGGTTTGAAATTCTTTAAAAAAGTTGTAGAACTCCAGACAAAATACGCACCACCTAATGCAGTTATAAGTAATGGGTTGCAAACAAATGGAACACTTATTACCAATGACATGGCACAGTTTTTTGCTGAATACAGGTTTCTTATTGGTGTAAGTCTTGATGGACCGGAATATCTGCACGATTTTTATAGAAAAACGATTGGACTTAAACCAACACATTCCCAAGTATTACGTGGAATAAGTCACTTAGAGAAACACAATGTTGAATTTAATATCCTTACTTTAATAAATGATAAGACTGTAAATAAGGCAAGTGAGATTTACAACTATTTAAAAGAAAAAGGTTTTTTGTACCATCAGTATATTCCCTGTGTTGAATTTGATGAAAAAGGTAAACTCAAACCATTTTCGATTACAGGAGAAGACTGGGGGAATTTTCTTTGCGATATATTTGATCAGTGGGTAAAAGAAGATATAAATAAGGTCTCAATTCGATTATTTGATTCTATCTTGAATTATTTGGTATCTGGGATATATAGTGTTTGTTATATGGGAAATAATTGCTGTCAATATTTCGTGGTAGAATATGATGGCAATGTATATCCTTGTGATTTTTTTGTTCGAAAAGATTTGTTACTAGGGAATGTAAGAACACATAGTTGGAATGATTTCTTAAATTCAGCATTATATCATGCTTTTGGTAGTCAAAAAGCAGAATTCAATACTAGTTGCAATAATTGTCAATTTATTAATTTATGTCATGGAGACTGTCAAAAACATCGACAAAATCTTACAAACTCTTCAAAAACTTTAAGTATATTATGCAAGGGATGGAAAAAGTTTTTCGTTAATAATTTACCTCGATTTAAAGTTATAGCAGATCAAATAAAGAAAAATAAAGAATTGAATTCATCATTTCAAATTAAAGTAAAAAAAATTGGTCGAAATTCACTATGTCCTTGCAAGAGTGGAAAAAAATACAAGGATTGTTGTTTAAGATGAATATATATATATATTAACTCAAAGCTTAATATATTTATTGCACCTAGATCTGAAATTTAAAATAAAACTTTAAAAGTAAATGACATTGCATTCAATAACAAAATATATTTTTAGTTTTAAAAAAATTTAGGTTGATAATCAAAATGGTTGACGCAAATTTAATAAAGGAATTAAAAGAAATGAGAGAAAAGGGTCCAGGCGCACCTTCTGACGCTCTTAAAATGTATGAATTCATGAAGCAACTGGCAGCCGAAAATGATGAATTAAAAGAAGAACTTGAGGATATTGACACAATACTTGTCCAACAAGAAGTAACTGATATAAATTTTGTATATTGGATAAAATTTGGTGAAGGTACCGTTGAATACGCTGAAGGACCAAGTGACGATGCAACTGTCACTATGAAAGCAGCACAAGCAACTTGGAGTGGATTGAGTTCAGGTGAAATTGATTCTACCAGCGCATATATGTCTGGAGATCTTGTTATTGAAGGAAATCTGCAGGACGCAATTGCCTATGGAGAGATCCTCGGGCTCGCTATGGAACTTGGTGCAGAACTTCTCGAATAATAATTTTATTGCTTAAAATCCTTTCTATAATTTACTTTTTTTTTAAATATTTCTATTTCAAAAATATAATTAGTTAAGGAAATTCTATAGAAAATCTTTTATGGTTTGATTTTTTTAAATATTTGTGATTTTATGCATAAGTTGGAAAGTTTATTAACTCAGTGGAAATTAAATCCACAGAAACCTATTCGTGTCGTAGCTTTTGGCTCAAGTAACACTGAACTTCATTGGCACTCACTCGGACATTTTAATTGGTTTTCGTGGTTATCAAGTGCTATGAGAGAGTGGGTTGGTAGATTTGTCACAACAATCAATTCCGGGATTGGGGGGGAGACGTCAAAAGATCTTTTAATGAGAATTGATAGAGATGTGCTTTCTTTTAATCCTGATCTCGTTATTATAACAATTGGAGGTAATGACACATGGAAAGGTCTAACAATTCAAGAATATCAGGATTTTTTAACTCAAACGGTAGAAAAAATTAAAGATATAAATGCTCTACCAGTACTTCAAACATATTATTGCCTACTCTATAATCAAATGGATAAAGTTTTTCAACTCTTTCCTCAGTTTGTTGAAGTAAATAGAAATTTGTCAAATGAGATGAATATTCCCCTAATTGACCAGTATAAATATTTCTCACCATTTTATGAAAATGAACCAGAAAACTATAAAGAATTAATGCTAGATGGATTGCATGTAAACCCTATAGGTAATGCGATAATGGGTATTATAGCATGTCGATTATTCTCATTACCAGACCCATTCTTTATGGATAAATCATTTTGGAATAAAGTAGAGAAAAAATTACTCAATATGGGTAAGTATATTGAATTTCCATCAAGAATTCCTTATCCCGTAAAAAAAGAGGAGTAGAAATTTATTTATCAATCTTAAATCCATTTTGAGTAATCAGATCTCTATACCATTGAGCACTCATTTTCCATATTCTCTTTTGTGTTTCATAATCTACCCGAATTAAACCAAAACGTAGGGAATATCCCTGAAGCCATTCGAAATTATCCAATAATGACCATATAAAATATCCCTTAAGCTTTACACCCTTTTTAATAGCTCTATAGGCTGCTTCGAAATATTTTTTAAGATAATTTAGGCGATCATCATCTTGCACAATTCCGTTTATACTTTTATCATCCTTACCAGCGAATCCATTTTCTGTAATATAGATAATGGGGTGATTATAATCTTTATCAATTCTTACAAGTAGATCAAAAAAACCTTCAGGACAAACTTCCCAACCATATTCTGAATATTCCCTTCCCTCAACTCTTTCACTTTTTATTAACTTTCTTACGCTAGTAAGATCCCCTGGATTTTCTGCTGCGACCCAGGTACAAGAATAATTATTGATCCCTAAGAAATCGATTGGATTATCTTTCAAGAGAATTATATCCTCTTTAGGTATTGATGGAAAATTAAACTTCTTGTTTAGAAAACTGAGTATGTCTTTAGGATATTCTCCTTTTAACACAGGATCTAAATACCATCTATTTGTGATCCCATCGATGAAATGAGTAGCTTTTGAATTTAAGGTCGATTGTGTTTTAGGATAAATTTGCGATAGGTTTAAAGTAATACCTATATTTCCATCTGGATGTTTAGAAGCTCGATATGCTTTCACTGCCTTTGCGTGAGCAGCATTAACATTTATAGAAGCAATGTATCCTCCTCTAAGATCAAAATTCCCTGTAAACACCCCACCACCATAAAAGGTCACTGTAAAAATTTGAGGTTCATTGAAAGTAATCCATTTCTTTACTCGGTCTCCATAATGGCCAAATATAAATTTTGCATATTCTACATATGCATCTACAACCTCCCGACTTTCCCAACTACCAATTTTTTGAAGTGTTAAAGGGAGATCCCAATGATAAAGTGTTACGACGGGTTCAATATCATTGGCTATTAATTCATTAATTAAATTATCGTAGAATTCCACTCCTTTTTTGTTAACCTTTCCTTTCCCTTCCGGAAAGATACGAGGCCAAGATATTGAAAATCGGTAAGCATTAAGATTGAGTTGCTTCATTATTTGTACGTCTTCTTTATAACGATGGTAATGGTCACAAGCAACATCCCCTGTATCACCGTTTCTTACTCTACCTGGAGTGTGAGAAACCATATCCCAAACACTTTCACCTTTCAAATCTTCATTCCAAGCACCTTCTATTTGATAACTAGCAGTAGCAGTACCCCATAAAAATTCTTCTGGAAAATTTATTTCTTTTTTCATATTTTAACATTCTTTATTTAATTCTTTTGAGATTGAAATTTGATATTCAATAAAAGTTTTAATAAAATTTTTGATTAAATGCATTCAATTAAAAATATTTTTGAAAGGTGGAAACTATAAATTCAATAGAACGTGTAAGAGCAGCACTTAATTTTAAAAGCCCAGATAAAGTTCCCGTTTGGAAATTTGGTAAAGAAAGTGATATTTTTACACTTTTTAGCGTCCCCTCTAAAACTTGGCGACCTGGACATTATGAAAATGAGAAAGGATTATTCCCCCATGTAAATGAAAATTTAATAAAGTATGGATTATGGAAATGGGAAGAACCAGAATGGGCTAAAGATCCTAAATATAATGATTGGATGAGTTTACCAAGGGAAGAAATTGATGAGTTTGGGACCATATGGATAATAGGTGGCATTAACACCATGGGACACCCTGGAAGACCCACACTGACAGATTACAGCAAAATAGAAGAATATTTCGAAAAATATACACCAAATTTTGATGAAGAAGATAGATATTCCTTTGTTATTCAGAGAAGTAAAGGAACAGCAAAAGAAAAATACCGTATGTGTGCTTTCGGTCTCGGACCATTTCAAATTGCAAGTCAGATGAGGGGATTCTCCCAATATTTACTTGACCATAAAAGGAATAAGGATAATCTCAAGCAGCTTCTAGATATCCTTACAGAAATCTTTGTAAACCAGGAAAAAATGTGGGTTAAATATGGTGCAGATCCTCATGGCTTCGTAGTTTACGATGATTTGGGTGAACAAAGTGGCCCATTTTTCAGTCCGAAGTTATTCGAAGAATTCTATGAACCAGTTTATAAACGACTGATTGATACTGCCCATGATTTAGGATGCGATTTTCATCTACATTGTTGCGGAAAAATTGATCCAATAATCCCTTTGTTTACTGATTGGGGATTAGATGCTTTAGAACTGGATAGTCCTCGCATGACAGGTTACCCCGAATTGAATCAATTTCGTGGAAAGATAATGATGTGGGGGTGTATCAATATTCAATCAATCTATTCTCTAGGAACACCAGAAGAGTGTGAACGAGAAGTTTGGCATATGATTCGCAATCTGGGAACTCGCAAAGGAGGATTTGGTGCATATTTTTATCCTCAAACAGATCATATTCAAGCTCCTGAAACAAATGTTAACGCTTTCACTAAGGGTTTAGAAAAATATGGTGTTTACGCTAATATTCCCGAGTATTGGTGGATATATCCCGTTATGGATAAATGGAAAAATAAGGAAGTTCCCCCATTACCCCCATAAGGAATATTCATACTCTTAATCATATTATTCGTAATAATCAAGCAAAGGATTATGAAAAAAGTCTTTAAAGTAAGAATACTTCTATGGTTTAATAATTAATAGACTAGATATCAATATGAATGAGATAATTTCTGACCTTGGAGTTGTCGGAATTACATACTTTTACGTTATATTAACCATTTTTATCCCTTTAATATTACATAAAAAAGGAAAAATTTCTAAATTTTCAGCACGAAAAACTGTACATTTATCCGCAGGATTAGCCATATTAAGCTCCCCGTTTTATTTTTGGCCATTTTGGCCGACGATTATTGCGAGTACACTTGCCTTACTCGTGTACTTTAGCTCTAAGAATTCAAAAGTAAAGCAACTAAAAGATCTTTACGATGCTATATCAGAAGAACAGGAAGAAGGGTTAAAAAGAGCCTTTCTTCAAGGTCCTTTTTTTTACTGTCTTTCAATTACTGCATTAGTTTTTATTTTTGGGCTTGTTGCCCCTGAAAGTTTTTATTTTCCTATCGCAGGTGTCTTAGTAATGATAATTTCAGACACATTAGCTTCAATCATAGGTAAACGATGGGGAAAAATAAATATTAGTTTACCCTGGACAAATTCAAAAAGAACTTTAGAAGGATCTTCTATGTTTTTCATAACTGCGTTTTTATTATGTTTTCTCTCTTTTTTTCTATTTGGATCACTTATTCCTGTTCAAGAATCGTTGTCTCTAATGACAATTTTAATTTATTCACTAATTACCAGTGGAATTGCGACTATAATAGAATTAATATCTCCAAGCACATATGATGATTTAACAGTTCCATTAGGTAGTACTTTTATAATATATCTTTTAGCATTAATATAATCAATATCAATTTGTTTAATCTAAATCAAACCAATTATCAATTTTAGTAAATTTTTATAAACAGTTATCATGGAAAGCATACAACGCTCATTTGATGTTATTGTAGTCGGAGCAGGTACGGGTGGTGCCATTGCTGCAAGATTTGCAGCAAAGAATGGGTTAGACGTGTGTTTAATTGACAGAAAACCAAGAGATCAAATTGGGAATAAAATTTGTGGAGATGCGGTAGGAAACGAAATTTTTGGGTTACTGAATATAAACCATCCAAAAAACGAGGAATTATCATGCCATATTAAGGGAGCAAAACTTTATTCCCCAAATCTTAAGAAATGTCTTACTTTAGTCGATCCAAAACAAGCAGGTTACATCGTAAATAGATTAGAATTTGGTCAGCGATTATTAAATGAGGCTGTCGACGCGGGAATAAAACAGTTTTTAGATAAAACTATGGCTTTAGATCTAATTTACGAAAATGGAACTGTGACAGGATTAAAGGTAAAATTAGAAAATGGAGAAAAAACTAATTTTAAGTCTAAAATTTTAATTGACGCAAGTGGGTTTTATTCTCCTTTGCGAAAACTTGTCAGAAGTTCATTAATTGAAAAAAATCTATCAAAAGAAGATAGTATTTTATGTTATCGAGAGATTGTAGAATTTTCCCCTAAAGATATAGAGGTACAAGATCCGGAGTATATCACAATTATCCTTGATCAAGAAAAGGCTCCAGGTGGGTATATCTGGTACTTCCCAAAAAATGAATCTTCCATAAATATTGGTTTAGGAGCCTTTATGGATTATAAGGGAAAAGTAAAGGACCTTTACCATAAACATGTTTTTCAAGAATATATTAAAACTCCTAAATATAAAATAATCTCTACAGGTGGGGGTGTTGTTCCTGTACGTAGACCATTATGGTCATGCGCAGATAATGGGATTATACTCATTGGGGATTCCGCTTGTCAAGTGAATCCACTCCATGGTGGTGGGATTGATCCTTCAATGAGAGCAGGATTTTATGCTGCGCGTTCAGCAACACGTGCTATTGAAGAAAATAATTTTTCAATCAGTGCATTATGGGGATATAATCATCAAGTTATGACAAAATTCGGAGCAGAATTCGCTGCATTAGACTTATTGAGGATTGTCCTTCAAACTCTTTCAAATGATGATTTAAATTTTGGGTTAGAACGTGATTTATTAACCGGAGATGAAATCTTAGAAATTTCTTCGAAAGGAGAATTAAATTTATCAATCATTACTATGGCTAAAAAAGCAATTAAAGGAATTTCTCGCCCAAATCTATTGTTAGATTTAAATTTTCTCAGAATTAAAATGAATGAAATAAACAGACTCTATAAAAGCTTTCCAGATGTGTTAGATAGGTTTCCTGAATGGAAGGAGAAGGTAATTGGAATTTATGACAAAATTAAAAAGATGATTGTAAAATCTAAAAAAATGAAATGAAGATTAAGATGTGAATAAAATGGTCGATATAGTAATAGATGAATATATTGAAAAAAGCACCTATGAATATATAATAAAGAAACTAAACAGTGAGGGTGTCTTACATTTTTCTTTAATCGATCCAGATCCTATGAGGCAAAATCCACACAAAGTCGCAAAGATGGCTAAATTTGCTGAAGAAGCGGGTACAGATGCTATACTAATTGGTGGAAGTACTATTTTTAATCAAGGATTTGTAGATAAAACTGTACTTGCTGTAAAAAGCGAAGTTAATATACCAGTAATTATTTTTCCAGGAGGGGCTAGCAATATCTCTCACCATGCTGATGCTATTTTGTTTATGTCATTATTAAATTCCTCAGATCCTTACTTTATTGTTGGGCAACAAGCTCTTGCATCTTTTACAATTAAAAGTGCAAATTTAGAATATATTTCAATGGCTTATTTAATAATTGAGCCCGGTGCAAGTGCAGGATGGATAGGAAATGCTAAGTTATTACCCAGAAACAAACCTAAATTAACAATGGCTTATGCCTTAGCTGCTGAAATGTATGGATTTAAAATGATCTATCTAGAAGCAGGATCAGGTAGTGAAAAGATTCCTACAGAACATATAGCAACATGTTCACAAATCCTAAATATCCCAATAATTGCTGGAGGTGGTGTCCAAAATAAAGAGGACGCAAGAGAGTTTGTCGAAGCAGGAGCAGATATCATAGTTATGGGAACATATCTCGAAAATCATATATTAAAAGATAATGGAAATTCTTTAAAAGAAATAATTGATGAAATTAAAAATACTGGAAAAACTCAGAAGAAGAATTTTCCTGTTTAGTTAAAATTGTATGTGGAGCTGAATCATGAAATTTAAAGATACTATTGAAATACTCCGCCCTATTAATGGTTTAATGGGAGGCTTAACTGTTATAATTGGGATTTTAAATACTAGAATTGATATTGATTTATTTACGCTTGTATTTAATATAATATTTGGAATTCTTACTTACTTTTTTATTTCAGGTTCCTCGATGGTAATAAATGATTATTACGATATAGAAATTGATAAAATTAATCGTCCTGAAAGACCTATTCCCAGAGGTTCAATAACTTTAAAACAAGCAAAGATATTATGGATAATAACTATTCTAATTGGTACTATTTTATCAATTATCCATAGCTTACTGTTTAACATTGGATACCTTGTCCCTATTATAGTAGTTTTTATGGCATTTATAGGATGGTTATACGCGGCATGGGGGAAAAAAAGCGGATTTTTAGGAAATATCATTGTCGGGGTATCATTTTCTATTGGACTTATCTACGGAGCTATGTTAAATAATTCATTTATACCCCCATACATATATTATTTCTTCTTAACATCATTTTTCCTTCTTCTTTCACGAGAAGTTATTAAAGGATGTGAAGATGTTGAGGGAGATAAAAATGAGGGTGTAAGAACACTAGCTATTCGGATTGGAATTAAAAAATCGACAATGGTATCTATGATATTCGCAATTATAGCAATCGTTTTCTATATTTTACCACTTTTTACTGTAATAAACCAATTACTTTTTTTAATTTCAATGGTTTTTGGTTTAGCTGTGGTTTTATTTGCGGTTATCTTAATGCTAAAAGGAAATCTGGTAAATAAAGATTTCAAAAAAGTAAGTTTACTTCTAAAAATTGGAGCTTTTCTTGGTTTACTTACATTCCTACTTGCAAGCTTTTAACGTAATAATTCTAAAAATTTCTCTAAATCTTTTTTTCCCACGAAGTTACTCAATTTTTCTTGAAAAGATTGATTCAAGTTTTTATACGGAAATGTTTGTATTAGGTTTCTGACCTGGGTCAATCCTAAATATTTTCTCGTATACTCTGCATTAGAATATTTATAGGTAGTGAGAAATTCACTATCTAATTTCTTCCTAAACGATTCTAATAGTAAATTGAAGTAATTTTTTAATAATATCTGATCATTATGCGATAATTCTGGATCTAAAAATATTTGGATTGGATGAGTTCTATAAGTATTACCAGATACATAAATTCCATTAACATCAAAATCTTCTGTAATTATTCCTAATCCAACTCTGCCATTTATAGAACCAGTATCAACAGTTCGAATATATAATATATTAGATTCTATTTTAGCTTTTAAATTATCATTTACTCGAAGATCTATCTTATTATATTGACTATTTTTATAGTTATTTGCATCAATAACACTCACCTTATTACTTCCTTTATTATTCAGTATTTCTTTCTTTAATAAATAATAGTTAACATTCAGGGGATTATCCACCCGATTTTCTTCAAGAAATTCATCAAATTCAGAACCAGCACGGTATTTATATTTTGGTTTAAGTATATACACTTTTCTTAATTCTACATTTTGTTTTTTGAATTTAGTACCCTCAAATTTAATAACCTCTGATTTTGGGATTTTTTTCCTTTCAAAGAAACCAATACAGATGTTTGTTCCAGTAAACTCAAATATCTTCGTTTCAAATATTAACATTTTATTGATTCTATAATATTTTAAAAAATCCCTTCGAAATTTATTAGAAACAGAGGATCCAAATAAAAAATTCGTAGGGATAATATAGATAAGGTTATTTAATTGGTTTCTTAAATCATTTAACATCGCAATCTGGTATAAATCCTGATAGCCGTTATTCTTACCTTCAAATAATTTTAAATATTTTTGAGTTTCTTTATGTTTTCTAATATATCCTAAATAAAGGTATGGAGGATTCGTTATGTGGAATATAGAACCTTGGTCATCTTTCAAAAAATCGGGTGATTGCTCTAAATTATCTCGTAGTTCAATATTTTGCATTGCCACTTCTGGAGGGATGCCATAATTCACTGCTTTCTTGATACATTTCTCTAACATCTCCTCTTGTATATCAGATAGGTATATATGAGTTTTAAAAAAATTAATCCTGTCTGCAGGTGGGATTGAATCCAAGATTGGCAATATCAGATTTCCTTCTCCAGCATATAAGTCAACCCATTTATATTCCCATATTTTTTCCTTTATTACAGGGAAAATAAATTTCAAGAATATTTCACTTGATGTTAAATGAACACCATAAGACCTTCGATGAAGACTTTCCTCAGAAGACTCTGTTGTTTTTCTCATAAATTACACAGAAACATCGTTAATTCAACAATCAAATACTTTTATTAGTAAGGTAATCTCAATATAGTTTATGATTAATTGGATTATAATGATATTTTTTCAGCTATATAGTTTAGGGTACTTAAAC
>JAGXNR010000036.1 GCA_019894875.1 Promethearchaeota archaeon
TTATAATGCAGATGCTTGTACCATAAACGCGTATTTCGGAATCGATGGGGTAAAACCCTTTCTAAATTACAAGGAAAAAGGGATATTTGTTCTGGTTAAAACATCAAATCCCAGCAGTTCTGATTTTCAAAATTTATTCAGTTCTAAGATCTCAGGTATATCTGAAGAGATTTCTGAGTATGAAGTTAGTAACCAAATATTAAAAAGAAATTATATCCTAATGGCTGAATTGGTAAAAGAATGGGCATCTGATCTCCAAAAGTTTTCTAACTTCACCAATTTAGGAGTTGTAGTTGGTGCAACTTATCCTAACGAACTTAAAATGATAAGGGAAGTTGTAAAAAATTCATTCTTTTTAATTCCTGGATATGGGGCGCAAGGTGCTCAAGCGCAAGATATTAAATACGGTTTTTATGAAAACGGATTAGGGGGCATTGTAAATTCTTCAAGAGGAATTATTTATGCCTACAGTAAAAGTAAAAAATATTCCCAACATGATTATACTAAGGCAGCTAAAGAAGTAATTGTTGATATGAATAAAAAAATCAATAAGGAAATAGGTATATAATATAAGGTCTATTTTCTATATTATATTTCCTAAATTACTAAAGATTATATAATTACTGAAGAAGATTGGACCTAAAATCAACAGTGCTATAATAAATGAACGTTTTATTCCTGGTCTATGAATCATATTAATAAGATTAATAATAATAAATGTTGAAAAAATAATGGACATTGCCATCAGTCCAGGATCTGGTCCCCGATAATCATATGGTGTACCAGCTATAAACACTAATACCATATCTAGTAACATCGGAGCGCTTATAAAGAGAGTAACGCCGTATTGAAGTAAGAAACTTCCTGCAACCCATTTAAAATTAGTTTTAGATTCAGCTTTAGTTACGGCTAAACCAAATTTAAAAATTATCATACCAATTAAAATTAAAAACACTGCGGAAAGTATAGGTCCTATTGCATCATTACTTATTTGAAAAAACATAAGGATCTCTCAGTAAAATAAGTTGATTTATCTTCTAATAATGAAGTTTATATTTCTAATGATTTTTTACTGATTATATTATAAAAGATATAAGTTTTAAATTTATTTAGTTTTAAATTTATTTAATTAGAACTAAACATTTAGTGGTTTAAAACTATATACTATAATGGAGGAAATTATAAAGTTAGGAAGGTAATATATGCAATGGTAGAAACTAAAGAAAAAACTATTCAGAACGATGAAGATCTTCCAAGAATCGCTGTATTTATTTGTCAATGAGGTTTAAACATAGCAGAAATTATTGCGACTGAAAATTTAGCAGAATTCTCAAAAACACTCCCAAACGTAGTTGAGGCTTTAGATTACATTAGTCTGTGAACAGAGCCGGGAGCGGAATTTATTAAAGAAAAGATGATTGAGAGCAACGCAAATAGACTTGTAGTGGTTTCATGTACACCTAAAACTCATGAACCCGTCTTTAAAAGCGTTCTAGAATCAATGAATATCGATTCTTCTTATCTGGAGTTTGCTAATATACGCGAACATTCAAGTTTTGTGCACAAACAAGATAAGGAGGGTGCTCAAAGAGTTGCTGAAGATGCCATTCGCTCAGCTGTTGCCAGAGCTGCGGTTTTAGAGAAAATTCTCATTAAAGAAATTGATATTACGAAAAAGGCTCTGATTATCGGTGGAGGCGTTTCAGGTTTATCAGCAGGGATCGACTTAGCAGAACAAGGATTCGAAGTATTTTTAGTAGAGACGCAACCTACAATAGGTGGCAAAATGGCAAAACTGGATCGTACTTTCCCTACAGATGATTGTAGTATATGAATATTAGGACCTGTTATGCTTCAATCAGCTAGGACACCAGAACTTAACTTATATACCTATAGTCAAGTAGAAGATGTAGAAGGGTTTGTTGGGAATTTTACTGTCACAATCCGAAAGAAAGCAAGATATGTTAATAAAGATTGCAACGGTTGCGGAGCTTGTTGGGAAGTATGCCCGGCTTATGGATATAATGAATTCAATGAAGGATTAGATTCAAGAAAAGCCATTTATTCGTCATTTGCACAAGCAGTTCCTGCTTTTGCTCAAATTGACATGGATAGATGCATAAAATGTGAGCTCTGTAAGGTAGCATGTGAAGTAGATGCGATTGATTTTGATCAAAAAGATGAAATCATAAAAGTGAATGTAGGTTCGATTGTTGTTGCAACTGGTTGGGATGAATTTGAACCTCCTACGGGATACTTAGGGTACAATAAATATCCTAATGTAATTACACAATTAAAACTTGAAAGAATTCTTGCACCAAATGGTCCTACACTCGGACACCTTGTTCGACCTTCTGATGGTACCGTCCCAAAAAAGATTCTCTTTATCCAGTGTGTAGGATCAAGAGATTTAACAATGAATTCTTATTGTAGTTCAGGAGTGTGTTGCATGATTTCAATCAAAAACTCGAAGTTAATAAAACAACACTCGCCTGATGCGGATATTACAGTTGCTTACATGGATATGCGAGCTGCAGGGAAAGACTATGAAGAATATTTTACTGCCTCTAGAAAAGAAGGTATAAAATATATAAGAACTAACGTTAGTCGAATTAAAGAAGATCCAGATACTCATAACCTAAAGATTGTTATGCAGAATACATTGAGTTCAGATGGGTTAAAAGAATTGGAATACGATATGGTTGTTCTTTCTGCTTCGATGGTTCCAGCTAAAGGTGTTGAAAGCATTCAAAAACTGCTAAAACTGGAATTGAGTCAAGATGGCTTTTTTAAAGAATTTCATGCAAGATTAAATCCGATCGATACAAAAATACCTGGAATCACACTCGCTGGAGCAAGCCAAGGGCCAAAATCAATTGTGGAGTCAATAGCTCAAGGAAGAGCTGCAGCATCTTCATTAGCTAGACTTATGGGTAAAGATAAGTATCGGATACTCTTAATTCGGGCGGCTGTTGAAGATAAAGAAAAATGTGCAAAATGTGGGCTGTGTGAACTAAATTGTCCTTACAATGCTATAACTGTACAAGATGATGGTGCTGAGGTGAATGAAATTCTTTGTAGAGGATGTGGAGCATGCTTAGCAAATTGTCCCTCAGAAACAATTACGTTAAGATATTATAGAGAACCTCAATATGAGAAACAAATAGATGCAATCTTAGAAGAATTTTAAAGAGGTAGAAAATATGGCGAGTGAATCAATGAAAGATTTAAAGATTTTAGCTTTCCTTTGCTGGAAGTGAGGTTACGGTGCAGGAGATATGGCAGGTACAATTCGAGCACAATATCCTGCAACATTTAGACCTGTGAGGATTAACTGCACTGGACGAGTAACTCCCTCTTTAATAATGCGAGCAATAGGTAAAGGTGCTGATGGAGTTGTTCTCGGAGCCTGATATAGCGGGGAATGTGACTACGAAACTGGGAATTTGGTTGCAGAACGAAATGTACAATATGTTAAAGAAATCTTAAAAACAACCGGTGTCTCACCAGCAAGAGTTCAAATGTTTAATTGCAGCGCAGCTGAAGGACAAAAATTCCAAGACGAAGCAACTAGAATCTCCGAACAAATTGCAGACTTAGGTAGTAATCCTATTAAAGAAAATTTAAAATCTGAGAAAAAGAAAAACTCCTCAGAGGATAAGAAGAAGAACTAAACCGAAAGGATGATTCTTGTGAGAAAATTGTAGTCACAAGATGACAAACCATAATGTAATGGTTTCGGTAATGAACATTTTTAAAAATAAATATAACTTATACGATTTTTTCATTTTTAGGAGTTAAATCCTATTAATAATCTAATAAGAAGTTTCTAAAATTTTATATAGTTGTTCGGCTAGGTAATTATTAATTTTCATTTTTAAAAATATAAATTTAATTAAAAAAAAGTGGATTAAGTATGGGTGAAACTGATAAAGTAGTTACGTTTAAAGAAGAAACTTCAGCTACAAAGCTTATTTCCCTAATAGCAGTCTTATACATGATTTTCAATGCGATCAATATATTTTATAGTTCTGCTACGCCCAATGAGATGTATATCCTTTATGGAATTTTAATAGTACTATTAGCTGTTATACTTTTTCTTTCATTAGATCTTATTAGTCTATGGAAGATAAAAATCCCTTATGAATGGTGGCTTTTACTTATTGTTGGTGTTCTCTTAGTAATTTTTGACTATTTAGTTAGTGGTACTTATTTTGCAGCAATCTTAGTTTTACTAGCTTTTCTGATAGAATTAATTAGTCAAAAGAAAGAATGGAAAGCCTCTCTAATAATGACTCTCTTTGGTGCCGCATTTGGTATATATGACTGTATATTAGTATTCATGCTTTATGGAACATCGCAAAATGGAGCTCATTTTACAGTTGGGTTTTTTGGATTAATAGCCATAATTATTTTGCTATTGACAATACAAGAATGGTTTGACATAAGAATTCCCTTTACATGGTGGGGTGTTTTAGTAGTTGGATTTATTTTCTTTATGTGGGTGACTCCTCTCGCTGTGTTTACGGGTGCTGTAGAATCTCTTCCTGTTGCAGGTTTTGGAGGGATAATTCTTTTAATTACGTTTCTTCTAACCTTAAAGGACTATTAAATTAAATTATTAATTTTTTTTTTTTATTATTATTTTTTAATCAAGACAAATAAGCTAATTCTTTGCTTAATTTTTAATTTTAAAATTAATTAATAGAACTAATATTATTTATCTTAGTGAGTTTAAAATGGTTAAAGACATCGAAAAGCAGTTCAGAAAAGCCGAGAAGCTTTATAAAGCAATGCAATTTAAAAGAGCAGCAAAGATTTTTGATTTTGTTGGAGATTCTTATTCAAAGTTAGGTAATTTTGAACTTGCTAGAGATTGTTATTTTGATGCTGCGAACTGTTCTATTAAAGAAGAAAAATACTTTACAGGTCTAGAGTTTCTAAGAAAGGCCGGTAATTCCTCTCTATTTAGGAATGAGTTTTTAGAAGCAAACCAATTTTTTCAGGAAGCCTTAAACTATATTTCTAATTTAAGAAGTAATTCCGATCGAAATCAAAACTATATACTATTTTCATGCTTATCATTTTTATGTTTTTTTGTTAAGGGAGAGAAAGAGGAAGGTTTGAAATTAGTCAAGAAAATTAAAAATTTTGTAGATGATAAATATTTCAAAGAAAATCCATTAATTCGTCTAATAACAAATCTAACTATTGTTACCAAGGAAAAACATGAAAAATATATTGAAAGAATTAAAAAAGATTTTGATAACCTTAAGTTTCGGGAAGCTGAAATATTGCTAGTCAAACAAGCATTAGTTATAGGAAAAACCTATACATCTTTAATGATAGAATTAAGCCTAGATAAAGATGTGTATACTACCAATGAAATGATAAATTTATCATTAAAAATCGATTCTAATCCCTTATCAGAGATTTCAGAGCAAGATTTTTACAATTATACTATAAACGAATTAAAGATTAATAAAATTGGAGTTACTCTTTCGGATAACCTAGCTTCTCAAAAAAGAGCAGAAGTTCCAATTATTATCAAAGCAAACCAAATCGAAAAAGTCAACTATGTAATTAAACCACATTTTCAAATGGAGAATTCCTTTATTGGTCCAATTTCGTTCGATTTTGAATTAAATGAGAATTTAATTTTTACATATGAAATTACGCAACTTTTAGAACCAAAGTTAATATCTCCGCTTCCTTCATTAGATATCTCCATTAAAAATCTAAGACCTCCTTTGATCGATCAATCTTTTCCACTTGAAGTATTAATTGAGAATAAAAGTGAAGGGGACGCTCTGAACCTTAATATAGAATTAGAATTTCCAGAACAAATTAAAATAATGAGAGGAACTCTTACGAAACAAATATACTCGCTAAGATCAAACGAAAATATCAGATGGGAAATAAACCTCAAGCCTACTGAAGCAGGAGAATATGTAATAATAATTCGAAGTAAATTTAACGATCCAGATCAGAATGTTATTGAGGACATTAAAGAATTTCCCTTCCCTATAAAATTATAAATATCTTTTCACTAATAATGTCTCTCAATTTATTGGAAAATATTAAAATGGACTTAGATTAAATTGTTATTGGTTCTTTGTGATTATAAGTGAGTTTCTCACATTTTTCTTTTCCAACAACGATATCGTCTTCTAAACGAACCCCCCATTTTTCTTTCCAGTATAATCCCGGTTCAGAAGTGTACACCATATTTTCTTTAAGAATAAAATCATCAGATATTTTCCAACTAATTCTAGCACCAATATCATGCGCTTCAAAACCAAGTGAGTGACCAAAGCCATGGAAGTATAATTTCTCGTGATCGTATCCCGCATTAGCTAAGTACTCACGGCATTTTATTGCAGGAATTGAATTAGGGATATTGTTAATTAAATACTTGTTAGCAATTTCTTTTGACTCATAGAGAGCATTATAAGCCTTGAGAAATTCATCAGAAGGTTTATTTCCAATCCAAAAAGTCCAAGTTATATCAGAGCACATTTGATCAATTTTTAAACCTGTATCTATTAATAGAACACCAGATTCAATTTTTTTTGCGGATGTATTATGATGTGGATCAGCCGCATTAGCTCCTGATCCCACGATTGCTGGAAAGGAAGGTTGACCTAGTTTCATATACTTATATTCAATCTCTGCCTTAACTTCCCTTTCAGTCATGCCTTTTTTAACTATATCAGGAAGAGTCTCCAATATTTCAAGGGTAGCTTTACATACATTGCGTAAATCTTTTAATTCTTCTTGATTTTTTACACTTCTCAATCCATTAATTATTGGTGCAGAGGATATAAATTCTGTTTTAGGAGCAATTTCTTTAACAGAAAAATAGTGACCGACCTTAAGATGATCCGCAAAATAAGTACTTTTTTCATTAAAAAGGTTTTCCCCAAAGTTTAAGGCAATTCGGGGCTTAGTAATAAAAGATTTTAATTTAGGAACAACGTCTTTTAACGAGCTGAATGATTCTACTTTTGCTTGAATTCCTTTATTTTTTAATGATCGTTCAATCATTGGTGCTTCCATCTCAACAGCAAGGATTCTATGATCACCATTCGCCGCAATATAAATGTAATTGAGAGAAGGTGCCTCCACACCTAATAGAAAATGAGAATGAACATCACTTCTTTCATCAGAAATTATTAGCCAGCCATCTGCATTCAATTCCTTAATTAATTCCTGCGCTCTTTCAAATTTGTTCATAATTTTAACCGTCAAATTTCTATTACTTATTTTTATAAAAATATTAGTTAGTTTAATTGAATTTTGATTTAATATTTAAAAATTAATCACATTTTTGTATTATCTCTTACCTTGTAATGTGTTTTCTTTGACCAAATTAAGGAATTACTAATAAAATTATTAATCACTATTTCCTTATATCTGTATATGGTATAAAGGTTAGTTAAAAATATGAAGCTTAAAGTAAAAGAAATTAATTATGAAACAGGAAATACTAAAGATGTTGTTCTAAATATCAAGGATGCTATAGAATTAGGGCAAAAAGCGGGAGAACGTATATTTATTAAAAATATTAAGTCAAGGTCTTTAGAGGATAAATTTTGGACTGCTATTATCCAAATAGATTATTCAAATGCAGTTGTAGATTCTGGTGAAATTGGTATATTTTTAGATATTTTACGAGAGAAGAAGAGTTTAACTAATGATACTGTCGTTTCAGTAAAACCCGCAGAACCGCCTGATTCATTTAAGTTCATTCAGAAAAAAATAAAAGGATTGAAATTATCAAGTGAAGAAATAAATAGCATTATTACTGATGCTGTATCTGGATCATTATCCAGAATTGATTTAGCCGCATTTATAACCGCCGTTTCTATTAATGGGATGGATAATGAAGAAATGACTGCTTTAACATTAGCTGAAACCAGAAGTGGGGAAATGTTTTATTTCGGGATGGATGTTTATGATAAACATAGTACCGGGGGTGTTCCCGGTAATAAAGTTTCTCTAATTATCGTACCCATCATTGCAGCTGTTGGTTTAACAATTCCCAAATCTTCAACAAGAGCGATCACATCACCTTCAGGAACAGCAGATTCGATGGAAGTTTTAGCCCCTGTTGCTTTTAATCCAAAAGAACTCAATGAAATTGTATCGAAAGAAAATGCTTGTATAATTTGGGGTGGTGCATTAGAAACAGCCCCCGCAGATAACATATTAATCGAAATTGAGCGCCCTTTACATATGGATCCTATAGGACTTATGATTCCTTCAATTTTAACTAAAAAACTTTCATTAGGTGTCAAAAAACTCGTCCTTGATATACCCGTTGGTGAAGGTACAAAATTTCCTAACCCAGATAAAGGAAAACAATTCGCCTATTTATTTAAAGAGATCGCTGCTAATGTAGGTATTGAATCAGAGTGTGCATTGACATTAGCTCATCAACCTATTGGGCACGCTATTGGTCCCGCTTTAGAAGCTAAGGAAGCTTTAACTTTACTTAGAGATTATTCAGCTGGACCAAATTCATTAATAGAAAAATCTACTGATTTAGCGGGAATGATACTAGAAATGAGTGGAAAAGCTCAAAAAGGGGAGGGACAAAACTTAGCAAAAGAAGTTTTACGTTCTGGTAAAGCTTATGAAAAGATGAAAAAGATCATCGAACTTCAAGGAGGAGACCCCGAAATAAAACCAGAAGATATTAAGATTGGACCATTTGTTAAAGAATTTTTTGCACACAAGGATGGTTATATTGTTGAAGTGAATAACTCTATTATCAACCAGATTGCAAAAACAGCAGGATGTCCTAGTTCCAAGAGTTCTGGTGTTGAAATTATAAAAAAACAAGGGGCTAAAATAAAAAGGGGGGATATTGTTTTCAGAATTTACTCCCACAGTGAATCCAAACTGAGGAAAGCGGAAAAAGTCTATAACGCAACAGGTGGTCCTATTAGATTGGGTGGTATGGTTATTGAAAAAATTTAATGAAATAATATCCATTTTGAATTTATGCCATTAACTCCTAACGCAATTTTTCAAGACTTAAAAAGTAAGGATTTGGATATACAATCTGCTATTGAATTATTATTAGCATTAGTTGATAATGCTGAAAATGCTGATGCCCGAATAGAGAGTTTAAAAACATTAAATGGGATTCAGTTTGACGATGAAAAAAATTTTAGATTCTTAGAACATCTATTAATTTCTGATTTAAATGAAGATGTTAGAAATCTGACATGCCAAGTTTTACAAAATCATTATAATGAGAAAGCTCTTAATCCAATGATCTGGGCTCTTGAGCACGAAGCATCGTTAAATTGTTTGATAACTATTATTTCTATGATTGCGAAAATTGAAAATAATAAATCCAAATCTATTTTAATCAGCAAATTAAGAAAGCTCCAGAAAAAGCAATTTAGTTCTCTTCTGAAAGATTTGTTTGAAAAAGACCATATCAGAAATTTATCTACGTATGAACTTGCAGAAATTTTAATAAATTATTATATAATCTTGTCATTGAAAAAAAAATTTGGCTATTTTAAGTTTAGTATTAATGAAGCGGGATTAATTTACGAGTTAGATTTATCAAATATTGAGAGATATAGCCCTGGATTAAATAAACTTGAAAATTTTCTTGAACCAATATTTTCTTTAAGAAATCTTAGAAAATGTGACTTGCGTTTTAATCATTTAACAAACCTTCCTGAAAAGTTCAATAGCTCACTTGAGTATTTAGATTTAAGTTATAATAAACTCGTAAAACTCCCTGATCTTCATAATTTCAAATTAATTAAAACATTAAATTTAAAATCAAATAGATTGAGAGTATTACCTAATTCTATAGGATCACTTTCCTCTCTACAGATTTTTAATTTGAGAAACAATATTTTAACCAATCTCCCAGAATCAATTAAATCTCTTACTTCTCTAAAAATTCTAGATTTACACGGGAATAAATTTAGTACTATAACAATGAGTTTGAGTGATTCAATTAAGGAGTTAGAGTTAGGTTGGAATAATTTAAAAACCATACCCGATTGCATAAAGCCACTTTTATCATTAGAAAAATTAGGATTAGGGGGAAATAAATTAACAGAGTTGCCTGATTGGTTGGGATATTATACTTCTCTTAAAGCATTAGATTTATATGATAATAATCTGTTTGAAATTCCAGAATCAATGGGTTCACTCAAATCTTTAGAAAGATTAAATTTAAGAAATAATGAATTAGCTAAACTCCCAACCTCCTTATCTAATTTAGGATCACTTAAAGTGTTAAACTTAAGCTGGAATAATTTTACGACTCTTCCAAAGTGGATAGGATCTTTATCAACATTGGAGGAATTAAATCTATGGGGTAATCGACTTGAAACTCTTCCAAATTCAATTACCTCGCTTTCATCATTGAAAATTCTAGATTTAAATTTTAATAAGATCGAATATTTACCTCCCTCATTGAGAGAATTAGAAAGAAAAAATAAATTGATTATTAAACTCTGATCTAAAATTTTAAAGAGTTTCTTAAAGGAATTCAAATAAAATAAAAACAGTAATTTAAAAAACCAAAATCAATTTTCTAGAATAATGGAATTATCCCCTGAAAGAATCTACGAAGATTTTTCTAAGAAATTTATTGATAAAACTTCTGCTACTAAACTGTTATTATCATTAATTGAAAGTAGTGAACGTGAAGAAATTCGAGTCGAGAGTATTAAGAAACTGAATCACATTGGAGTTAAGGATGACGAATCTTTCAAGCTTCTAGAGAATTTAGTTATTTCTGACTCAAATGAAACTATAAGGAATACAGCTGCGATCGTATTAAGAAATAACTTCATAGATAAAGCCTTAGAACCCGTAAAATGGGCCTTTACTCATGAGGAAACTCCTTCCTGTTTAGATACAACCTATTCAACTTTAATAGAAATTATTACAAATTTAATTAATAAACCAAATTCTTTAAACCGATCAATATTGCTTACAGAAGTTAAAGCAATTAGAAGAAAAGAATTTAAACTTGGATTCGAAGCATTATGTGAAACTAAAAATATTGAAAATGTCACAATAAAAGAATTAGGAGAAATTTTGATTAATTTCTTGACAATTATACTATTAGAGAAATCCTACTGGAGATTGAAATATAAAATTAGAAACTGCAAGATTTTTGAATTAGATTTCATATTTAAAGGTTTAACAAAACTCCCTGAATCTATTAAATATTTATCTCATATTAATACTTTAATTCTAAGATATAATCAATTAACCCAACTTCCTGATTGGATCGGAACATTGAATTGTTTGGAAACCTTAAATATTAATGTTAATAATTTAAATAAGTTACCATCCTCAATTGGTACATTGAGTTCTCTTCGAGAACTGTTTTTATGGAAGAATGAACTTAATTCTCTACCAAACTCCATTGGTAAATTAGTAAACTTAGAAAAATTGAATCTAAGATTAAACCAGCTTAAATCACTGCCACCAACTATAGTAAATTTAGCATCTTTATATGATCTGAATTTACATGATAATCAATTAACTCATATCCCAGAATCAATTGGGAATCTTAAATCCTTAAAATATCTAAATTTGAGTTGGAATCATATCAAAATGATACCAGAATCTTTAGGATATCTTCCGTCGCTAAAATTTTTAGATTTAGAAAGGAATGAGTTAAGGGATATCCCTAATAGCATCGGTTTTCTCTCATCTTTAGAATATTTAAATTTAAGCGATAATAATTTAGTTGAACTCCCCAGTAGTATAGGTAATCTTTCTTCTCTTCAATATTTAAACATATCAAGAAACGAGTTAAATTCACTTCCAAAATCAATTGAATCACTTAAATGTTTACAAGAATTATATTTAGGAGAAAATAATATCTCATCCATTCCAAAAAAGATTAGAAAATTAGAAGACAACGGAGTTAAGGTTTTTTATTCATAACTTAAAATTATTGTGTATCATATAGTTCTTTAATTTCTTCAATAGTTGTTATGTCTTTTGGGGATTTCTCATATCGAATTCTTTGAAAAACGGGAAATCTCATTGAATAACCCAAAGTCGCAAATTTATCACTGATTGTAATCTCATCACCAGTTATTTCCATTACAACTTTTGCTTGAAACCAGATCTCAGGCGTGTCTTCACAAATTACATTTCCTGGTTTTCTTTCGACTCTATATTTTTCCATATCATTAGTTAAAGATTCTGATAATTCATCAGTTAAACCAGAAAAAAATCGGGTAAATGCTATGAATTTATCTGTTTCTGGGTCGTATACCGCGCCTATGTAAGTTCCGATTACACCTGTTCTTCGACCCTTTCCATAGAATGCTCCCACTAAAACAACATCAATAGAATCTTTTAATTTACCCCCTTCCAAACTTTTTAATTTTAACCATAGAAAACCTCGATTACCCGCTTGATATATTGCATCCTCTTGAATTGATTTTGCCATGATACCTTCATTTCCCTCTGATCTTGCTTTATTAAAGAATTCCACTAATTCGTCAGTAGAGTTTATAATAACTGATTTAACTAGACGCAATTCATCCTTTTCACTAATAATTTCCTCTAATTTTTTACGGCGTATTGGCAAAATTTTATCTACAAATGATTTTTCCTCATATTTTAATAAATCGAATACATATAAGCAGACAGGAACTTCTTTAGAAATATCTTTTACATCATATTTACGTCGTCGTTTACTTAAAACTTGAAATGGGAGCATTTTTTCATACACGTGATCCATTGCAACAACTTCTCCTTCAAGTATAACATTTTTTGCTTTAATATTTTCTCTAATAACAGCACAAACGTCAGGATATTGTTTAGAAATATCTAATAAACGTCGGGAAAACAGAATTATCTTGTCCCCGTTTTTATGAATTTGAAGACGTTCTCCATCCAATTTATATTCTGCTATAAAGGGCGTTCCTAATCTATTAACAAATTCAGTGTAATTATCTCGTGAAGCAAGCATACTAAGTATTGGTGTTCCATACTCTATATCAATCAATTGCACTTTTTCTAAGCCCCGCTCAGCCAATATTATTGAGATTTCACCTAAATCTGGATGCAGGCTATAAGCTCTTTCAATAAATTCTTTATTGTCTCTAGAACCCGTGAATGCTAACGCTAAACCTTCGATGATCGTAGGTGATTGAACACCCACTCTTAGGGTAGATGTTATGATTCGGAATAAATATTTTATCTCTAAAGGTGAACCTTTCCTCATTAAACCTCTTAATATTCCCAATTTGATATCGTGCGAACCTGTACCTTCAGTTAAAGCTATTTTTTTTAATTCTGAGTATAAATCCGAAAGTTCCAAGGAAGTTGCACTATCTTTCTCATCATAATCAAAGAGAGATTTTTGTTTCTTTTTTCTTGATAAAATGAATTCTGCGGTTGCTCCTATATCACCTTGTTTTACTAAAACTTCCCTAATTTTTTTATTTTCTATTCCTGAGTGTACTGATAATGCTTCAATTATCATTTTTTCAGCTAATCCCATTTTGGGAAATTGTTTTATATTTGGGACTAACTGACCTTGTAAGAGATAAATTATGCTGTTTAAATCTTTGAATTCTCCTGTTTCTTTGATTTTTCTAAAAAAAACAGACAAAATATCGATCATTTCCAGCCTTTTTGGGGTACTTTCTAGCTCTGAAAACAACTGTGCTAATTTATTGAATTTCATAATTGATCATAGAATTCTAAAATTCAGTTTTAGTTCTTTTTTAAAAACTAATAAATAATAAAAAAGATAATAATAAAAAATATTAGGTTTAAGTCGTCTCAAATTAGTTTCGAGAGTTCGATAAATTTCTTCTGTATTGCTAATTTGATACTAGAATTCAAATTATTGAAGCTGTCTGCGGTAAAATTAATTTTGTTCCCTTCTTTCAAATGAAAAACACAGATTGGTCCATCCATTTCTTCAACAGAAAAGCTCCCATCAGACTTTTTTGAAATCCATATATCGTCAAAGTGTTCTAAGATGGCACTAAAAACAAATGAAATCTTTGCATCAGTAACTAAGCCTGTTTTAGATACTTGTATAGCAGGGGCGGGTTTAGAAGCTGTTTTTGTGGGTCTTATAGAAGGTAAAGATTCTACTTCTTCGTATTCAGAACCAACATTAACTGATTTTGATTGTATAGGAGTCTTGATAGAGGCAACGGGTTTCGTTGTAGTTGGTGCTGATACTGGTTTTGCTTCAACTTTTGGTTTTTCTATAGTTTTTTGTGTTACAACCTTCGGTTTAACAGCACCTGCCTGAAAAGTGACAATGAAATTATCTAGATCTGTATGGGATTTATCCAAAACTCCCTGAAGTTCATCATTTAATTCCGTATCTTCAGGAACTTTTCCAATCTTTCGTGAATCTATCTCTTTTATTATTTTGATATCTCTCCCTATTATACTTCTTCCTACGGTATACCCATGGCCCTTCAATGATTCCGCTTGTCGTAGTGCGGTTCTTCGTGCAACCAAGCCTTGCTGAACACCATGCCATAAAAATAATGATTCAGAACTTTCATCTAAGACAATTATTGAAGTATCCGGCATAAAACAGTCTTTACTCCAATTTATTGCTTCAACTTCTCCACCGGGCTTAACATTGAACATTAGCGCGAGATTTTGCGACATGTTAAATCTTTTCCTTAATTTCTATTTAAAATTTCTAAAATGTATGTTTTTTTGCTATAAATAAAATAGGTTTGATAAATTTAAAAATTGAGTTTTAAAAGAATATTTAAATTACTAAAAAATATTTTTTTCTTTTCTCTCATATCTTTACAAATTTTCAATGAATAAATTATTAAATTTACAATATTTATTGATGTTTAATGAATGAAAGAGTGTTAAAACTTACAATCCCTAAAGGAAGTTTACAAGATATAGTAGCTTCATTTTTTGAAAGAGCTGGTTTAAAACTCCTATTCGCTTCAAAAAGAGATTATCGACCATCTGTTAGTGATCCAGAAATGTCTCTTAAACTACTTCGACCACAAGAAATACCAAATTATCTTATAGGGGAAAATGCTTTTGATCTAGGGATCTCAGGAATTGATTGGGTTAAAGAAACTAATGCTGATGTAGAACTCTTGTTAGATCTAGAAATAGGTGCTGTTTCGATTGTTTTATGTGTTCCTAGTAATTGGGAAAAAATGAATTCTTTAGATGATATTCTACAAACCTTTTTTGATGATGGTAGAACCTTAAAGATTTCAACAGAGTATTTAACTCTGTCGATGAATTATTTAAAGGAAAATGAGACATATAGAAAAATTTATGGTGAAAAATCTCCTCTAGTCATTACTCCTTGGAAATCTTGGGGTGAAAACGAAAAAATCAAAATTTACTTATCGTTTGGGGCGACAGAAGCTAAACCCCCTGAAGAAGTGGATGCAATTATTGACAACACATCCACGGGAACAACCATTAAAGATAATAATTTAAAAGTTATTGAGATTATTGATACTTCTACAGCGGTCTTGATTGCTAATAAAAATGCACTACTAAATGAATGGAAACAAGAAAAAATTAAGGATGTTCTCGTCTTATTGAGAGGAGTTATAGAAGCAAGAAAAAAGCTACATATCTTTATGAATGTAAAAGAGGAAAACTTAAATAAAATCTTACTTGAGCTTCCTGCCTTAAAACGCCCAACGATTTCAAAATTAGCAGGGAGTGAAGGATGGTATGCCGTAAATACTATTATTAAGAAAAAGGAATTCCTAGGCTTAATTCCACAACTAAGAAAGTATGCCCAAGGATTAGTCGTTCATGAACCACGTCAAATTTTACCTTTAGAAGAGATACAATAATTAGCTTGGTCAATATGACTCCTATAAGAGAATTAAATTCAGATCAAATTAACGAGGAAACTCTGGTAAAATATATCCCTCGTACAGCACCTCAAATTGAATCTATTCAAGAATCTGTTGTTTCAATTATACATGAGGTGAAAGAAAAAGGGGATAAAGCAATTATTAAATTTACTAAAGATTTTGATAATGTGGAAACATCTACCAAACATATTCAAGTTACGGATAAGGAAATTTCTGATGCATATGACAAATCTGATGCAGATTTAATAAAAGCTATTCGATATGCAAAGGAAAATCTTATCAAATTTCATAAAGCTCAAGTTCGAGAGGATTGGCTGATTGAAATAGAAAAAGGAGTTTCTGCGGGACAAATCTACCGGCCATTGGGAATGCTTGGAATTTATATCCCTGGAGGTAGAGCAATTTATCCCAGTACTGTTTTGATGGTTGCTGCCCCTGCTTATGTTGCGGGAATAGAAGAAATCATTATGTGTTCTCCCCCCCAACAAGATAACAAAATTGCATCTGCCTTACTTATTGCTGCAAATGAATTTGGTATTAACAAAATTTTTAAAGTAGGTGGTGCTCAAGCAATAGCCGCCATGGCTTATGGCACAGAAACAATCCCAAAGGTTCAAAAAGTAGTTGGTCCAGGTAGTATTTGGGTTAATGCTGCTAAACAACTATTATCAAACATTATTGCAATTGACAGTCCAGCAGGACCATCTGAGATCTTAATTATCTGTGATGAATCTGCAAATCCAAATTATGTAATAGTTGACTTACTTTCTCAAATTGAACATGATCCAGACAATATAGGAATTATTGTGTCGGATTCTGTAGATTTAATTAATCAGATAAAAGATAATATCGAAGAATATGTAGTAAATTCAAAGAGAAGAGATATTATTGAAAAAGCTTTGCTAAATAATTCTTTAATTATTAAAGCAGAAGATACTGAAGACTGTATAAGGATTAGTAACTTAATTGCTCCTGAACACCTTGAAATTTTAACAAAAGAACCAAATGAAATAATTAAAAAAATTATTAATGCGGGAGCTATATTCTTAGGACCGTTTTCACCGGTATCATTAGGAGATTATTGCGCTGGAACAAATCATGTTCTACCAACGGGAGGAAGTGCGAAGATATATTCTGGTTTAAATCTATATGATTTTTTAAAAACTATTGATGTACTAAAATGTGACAGAGAAGGCTTAAAAAAACTTAGTAGTACTGCAATTAAACTATCAGAATTTGAAGGTATGTTTTCTCATAAAAGATCAATTGAAGAAAGACTAAAAGATAAAAATTAAATTTAATTATACAAATACTGAAATTATTGATTTTTTAAGAAAATCAATTATGAACCTAATTTTTAGAATAAATTTAAGGTTATTAAAATGGAATTAAATGAATTACTGAGAGTGAACTTAAAGAAGTATTCTGCTTATGAACCCGGCGAGCAACCAAAGGAAAGTGGATGGCTTAAATTAAATACCAATGAAAATCCTTTTCCACCAATTCCCGAAGTAATTGCTGATATAAAAGAAGCACTAAATGAAAAACTTAGACTTTACCCCGATCCAACATCATTCGAGCTTCGTAAAGAAATCTTAAATGTGTTGCTGCGAGATAAAGGTACCTTAACAAATAGAAATTCTGTCTTCATTGGTAATGGTTCTGATGAGGTTTTTGATGTAATTTTTAAAGTATTTATTGATCCCGGAGATGAGGTTTTCATATTTTATCCCTCGTATGGATTTTATAAAGTATTAGCTACACTATATGATGCAAAAATTACTGAAATTCAGTTAACCAATGATTTTCAAATACCTGATTCCGCTTTTAATGCAAAAGGCAAACTGATGTTTGTAAATTCACCAAATAATCCCACTGGGAAATCATTTGGTAATGCCACAATTCTAAAATTATGTGGAAGCTTCCCAGGCATCGTTGTTGTTGATGAAGCTTATGCAGATTTTTCGAATCAAACATGTCTTCCTTTATTGAAAAAAGCGAAGAATTTAGTAGTAATTCGATCATTTTCTAAAAGCTTCTCCTTAGCATCTTTGAGAATGGGCTTTGCACTAGCCGATGCAAACATTATAAAAGAAATGAATAGAGTGAAATTGCCATATAATACCAGTTATATTGGACAAATTGCTGCTTTATCATGTATTAAACATAGCAACAAAATTTTTGAAAGAAATAAAAAAATAATCGAAGAAAGACAAAGATTAACTGAAAAATTAAATGCCTTCGAAGGAATCAATGTTTTACCATCTGATGCTAATTTCATTTTTGTAAAATTTGAAGATAAATCTAAAACACTTAAATTTGTTTGGGATTTAAAAGAAATGAAAGTACTCGTACGACATTTTAGCAAACCAGGTCTTTATAATTATATTAGAGTTACAATTGGTTCTGAAGAGGAAAATAATAAATTTTTAGGAGCTTTTCAAGAAATCGCAAACAAATATTTAAAACAATAACTTGATTAAATTTATATTATTAGATTGAAATTTTAGGGAGTTGTTAAAGATACCCGATGCATTATTTTCTTCAGATAGAGTAAGAAATGAAGTTGAATGTCAATTTTGTGGGTATAAAATAATAAAACCTTTTCCTAAAGATTTCATGTGTCCTAAATGTAATAAATTTTTAGCAATATTGTATGAATTAATGGTAGATAAGACTGAAAAATCCCAACCTAAACAATTTGAAACAAAAACATCTACTTTATCTTCAAAATTTAAAGGTAAGGTAAAAGTAAAACAAAAACCCTTAGATATATCCTTAGAGAGTGATCGAATCCAATTAACTAAGGGTGAGTATGTAAAATTACTTGGAATCACCTCAACAGAGAGAACGCAGCTATTTTGCAGTAATGATAATTTAAAATACTTGTTAGAACTAACAAACAATTTAGATCTAATTGCTACAGGAGTGTTAGGTGGAGAACTTGATAAAATGCTTCTCATCACAGAAGAGGAGAATATTGAAGAAAAATGCCAATTTTATGTAAAGGATGAGATAATTTATTTGGTATATGGATATTTTCCTGATAAAAAAGGAAAATGGCTACTTGAACAGATGGCTTATAATACAATTGGATCTGAAAACTCGACCATCGAAAAAATTTTTGGAGAAAAAAGAGATATCAACCAGTTAAATAAAATCGAGTTAAATGAATTTCAATATGAATTCAAGAAACGAGCGAAGTTTATTCTAAATGAATATCTAAAATTACAAAAAATCTTCTCTGATCAAGAAATTCCATATGTTGAAGATACTATTCGTATTGATTATCTTGGATTATCCTCAATGTCTATTGGGGTTATTTCTTTATTATTAGGGAGTGAGTTGGTTACTGAATTACAAATGGAATTTGAAACACCAGAAGAAGAGAGAGAGATGAAAGAATCAATGATAACCGCAAGAATAGAAGCAATTGCTGCAAATACACAGGGAAATACTGGGGCTATTCCTCGTTGGATTGCAGTAAGACTAGGATTTCAGCAATATAGATTCATAACCTTTAAAAAATATCAAAATGATTACTTTCTTTCTTTTTTATCAGAGGGAAATCTAGATAAAGTTGAACAAGTAGAGCAATTATTAGAATCTAAAATCAGTGAAGCAACAAAAACTGCTTTCTCAGGGAATTTAAAGCCTTTTAATAAATTACGACTAGATTTAGAATCCAATCTTAAAAAAAGGCGGAAATTTCCCCCATTTAACTTTAATTAATCTTTCGACTAAATATTTTATTAGTTCTGTTTATTTTTAAGACACTTATCTCAATTCATTCACCGGGGTTAGAAAAAATAAATAGTCTCAATTATTTGGTATCTTGAAATATTTTCAGAAATTTCTTTCATTAAGGATATGATTTCTCAGTGAATTCTCCTAAAAGATATCAATTTGAAGAAGAAATAAAAAAAATTATTCTATTAATTTAGTTTTTCCGGTCCCCCATACTCCTAGGGCGACTCCTAATTCTTTATGCTCCCGAGCTACCTCTTTTACATTCTTCCCTTGCATAACAGCATCTATCGCTTGTCTAAACGCTTTTGCACCTGCTATTGGCCCATCTGGGTGACTATGGATTCCACCACCACTACCTATAAGAATGTCATTACCCGCTTCCTTCATACATACCTCTACCATCCCCTGTGTAATGCCACCAGAGGGCATAGGCAATGTCGGTTTGATATGTTGAAACGGAAATCGAAGGGCTTTAAGATTTTGCTCATACCTTTCTTCTAAAATTTCAGCTTTACCATAAGGCGCGGGGATTACAACTGTATCTGCTCCACATATCCGCGGTAATTTTGCAAAAGCTAACATACTCGTCATACCCGTCCATAATCCACCAAAATAGGTTCCTCCGAAGTCCATATGACCTAAAATTGGAACATTTATTGAAGGATCTTCAGCAATTTGTCTTAAAGCTTCAAAGCCAGTTGTTAAGTAATTTATCATTAGCGCGTTTGCTCCTTGCTCAATCATTTTATCCGCATACTCAAACATTTCAGGGAATTTGGTAGTTATATTAATTGTATATAGAGTCTTTTCTCCTTTTTCTGAATCGGCTTTATCAACAGCTTCCATAACTTTTACAATTCTTTCTTCTAGTGGATTAAAAGATGGATTGGAAATTAATTCATCATCTTTAACGACGTCACAACCACCAACTGCAGCTTTATAAACTAAATCTGCCGCAACATCAGCGGTATGACCTGTGCATGGTTTAACCATATTATTTAAAAGAGGACGTTCAGGCACCTTTAATAATTCTCGAAGACCATCTATTCCGAATTTAGGACCCTTGAAATCTTCTAACCAACCTTTAGGAAATGCTAGATCAACTAATTTCAAGCCATGTGTTATACTTATATTACCAATAACCGTAGTAAAGAGCATTGGTATACCCATTCCTTTAATATTTACAATAGGAAACCCGATCTGAACAAAATAAGTCCTTTCTTTAATATCTTTGGGAATTCCATACTCATACATTGGAATTTCATAAACTCCGAGTACTCTTGCGACGTGATGTTTTCTTACCTCTTCTGTTTCAGCAGGTACTCTTACCCAAGTCCCTGTAGATTGCTCGATCGCAGCAAATCTAGATAAATAATTAACATTCTGCCCTTTAGGTCTCTTTATAATATAACTTGCGATTATGTATTTCTCTAAATCGATACCATCTAAACCAATTGCTTCAGGAGTATCAAGATATTTAGCACATGAATCAATAAGTTTCTCATCTGTCATTTTTTTTCAATTTTAAAGTAATATTACCGTTTATTAAGAAGTCATAATACTAAACAACTCAAAAATATTTTGATATAAAAGAAATGAATAAAAAAAGTATTAAAAAAATTGTAAAATTTATTTAATCTTCGATTTTTGCTTTCGCTTTTGCAGTTGCTTTTAAACTAGTATAAGTATTTTCAAGGACAGTTAGGTATTCAATTAAAACCTGATCAGCTTTTGATTTTTGGTCGTAAACCGTTTTAATGGTATTCATTAAATATTTTGGGAAGATTAGCTTTAAATGAAAATCTGAAAGTAGAGCATAGTATTCATTTCCTCTTTCACCTTGAAATACTTGTACCATCTGAGTATCCCAAAGTATCTTTAAAACATCATCCAGATCTTCTACACCTTTTTTTTTAAGCTTCTTTAATTCATTCTTAGTAACGACTGAAGTTCTCAATATACGTAGAGTTTCATATACCTGTGGGTTAGTAAGAATATCCAATACTCTAAGATTATCTCCTTCCGTAGGTTGATAATTTTGGAAGAACCGTTTTGCATCCGCTTTATAATTTTCTACTAATTGAGATGGTAAACCTCGATCTGCTGGATCTTGTAAAATTTTCACGGGTGGAACCCGCATGATTAAAATATCTTTGATTAAAAAGACGAATTCTGAAGATATACCCTTTACAGATGCTTCTTTAACTATTTCACGTTTAATAAGTTCCAATAAAACACCCTCTACATCGATAAATCCTTGTTTATATTTGTCTTTTAACCAAATCATAAGTTCTGATTTTGAAACAACTCCTTCATCTCTTAAACGGTCGATAATCATTCGCTTAATTTCATCTTGATAAGTGAGTGCAAGTCGTTGTTCATCACTCAGTGTAGGGTACACCGACAATCTACGAAATAACGTAGGGATCATTTGAAGAGAAGCATCCTCATCTATATATCTCAAGATAGTACGAGAAATATCTACTAAACCCTCTTCATACGCATCTGGATCATCATCTAAGTTTAAAAGTAGAAGAATATAGAAATTCTTCTCTGGTCCAGTATAATATGATGCAATATTTAAGGATCCAATCATTAAACTAATCATCCCTGATTCACCACTATATTCATGAGTGCTATAGACTTGCATTAAAGTTTTTTCAGTCAACACAATTTCCTTGGGGTACTTTGCTAATATTTCCGTACCAGCCCTATCATCCCATTTCATAATGATTAAACCAATCGGCATTTAGGATTCACCTCCCTTAGATTCATCAATTCCCCCAGATGATTCGGAAGATTTCTTCGGCATCTTCTCTTCCTTCAATTTTACCCTTGTTTCAGGTAATTTTTTCTTCTTTATCTTTTCAATACCTAAGATCTTTTGCAAAGATAATCCTAACATATCCCATTTATCTCCTAACTGCTTTACAATATAATCATCTTTTGAAGGAAAAAGAAGAGATTCTGAAATTGTTTTCTTTCCTTTGATTACTTTCTTCATTTTTCTCGCTTTTTTAACGAATGCGGATATTCTTGATAACTGGATTATACGATATGCAACAAGACTTCCAATGATTGCTGCAACAGAACTCACAATCATTATAAAATAAAACAAGGGCAATCCAGGAAATATTTCAATCATTTCAACCACAATTGTTATTGAGATCGATTCTGGAACGTAGTCTTCCCGTGCAATGCTTATTTCTCCAGTGTATACTTGTATTGTAAAGAATGTATTAATCTCACTCGTTTTAAACGTATATTTATAAGTACCGTTTGTACCTGTTAACGAATATTGTTCTAAACCAATTGTAAGAAAAATTGTAGCATCAGTAATAGGTTGAGGATTGGCAGGTTCTGTTAAGTCTGTCAATGCAAGCTCAAAAAGAATGGGATTCCCCTGTTCAATTCTTATTTGATTTTGAATTAAATTTGTAGCTGTTAAATTCAAAGTCATCTTTCTTTTTTGAATTGTGAGATCTATCAATACAATTCTTACATCATAATTTTCTTTATAAAGTGTTACAAAAATCACATAATCCCCAACATCTCTTAAAACTGTATTGAAATCTAATATATAAGTCGTGTTTTGAACCTCTATTAAATCCGTTTTATTACTTATATTACTAATTATGGAACCATTGGCAGACACTTCATACCATTGATAATAAGCTTGATCTAATTCTCCAAGATTTTCAGGAGGAATAGCTGATGTATTCGGATATTCAAATGTGAAATTATATGCTTGTCTGACCCATAAGGTTTTTGGTATGTGATATAATGATTCGTTTATGATGTAGAGATCTGTATCAGAATCACTCGCGGTTTTAAGTGTTTTAAAGAAAGATGTTATAATAAGCTCTGAGCTACTTATAATAGTATTTAATGGATTATTTAAATCATTCTTAGTATCTTTGTTAATATTAATATCAACAATCTCTGAATTCATTGAATTTAAAGGCAGAAAAATAATCATTGAACTCAAAGAAATTATTAACAAAAAACCAATCGAATTCAAATGAATTAACTTTTTATTTAATTTTCTCATCTTAATAACCATTTCTTTTAATAAAATCTGTATATTGTGCCTTAAATAATTATAATTTATTATCATTTATTATACAAATTTGATTATTAAACTTTTTATAAACTAGTAATAAATCGAGAGATATTAAATTCTAGTGTAGTTAAAACCTTTGTAAAATCGATTATACAATAATTTACATAAATATTATCATCATTTTTGTTTAAAATTCTCCCATCCTCAGAAAAATCCATATATTTGAACTATCTTCTTATTTATAGAGTATTTAGAATAGTGTTCAACTGTTAAGCTTAAATATTTATTTGATTTTTTTTTATAGCTAAGAATTAATTTATATAATTCTATCTGATGTCTCTCATGAATATCTATTCCTAAAAATTTAAATATTTTAATTTAGATCGAAGAATCAAGGAAAAATTTCGGAAAATAATAATCAAAATAACGTGCTCTATATTTTAATCATCCTCATTTAATTATGAAAAGGTAATTAATAATGTTAAGACAAGTATACATTTTAAAAGACGATAATATTTTATATAACAAAAATTTCGGTAAGTCAATTGCAATCGAAGATTTTCAAAAATTATATCAAGAAATTTTAGAAGAAAAAGAAAAAGGAACAAATTTAGATAGTTATGATTTTTTTAAATATAAAATTGTATATTCGCTAGTAGAAGAAGATAGATTAGCTTTTATTTTCATAACCAATATAAACGACGACACAGACAGATCTAAAAGAGAATTGGCAAAACTAAAGAAAGAATTTTTAGAAACTTTTGGAGATAATCTAGAAGAACTAGATCCCGCGCTTATGGAAATACTTAACCCTATTATGGACACAACACATAGAAATCTTAAAACGAAGATCTCATTAGTAGGATTTTCAGGAGTAGGGAAAACAACTTCGACTAATTTGATTTGTGCTGATGAAATTCCTTCCATACATATTCCTACTATAACTGGGAAGATTTCTACAGTTAAAATCGGAAAGTTGTATTTCCATTTATGGGATTTTGCGGGACAAGAACAATTTAGCTATTTATGGAATGATTTTATTCTTGGTAGTGATGCGATTCTTATAATTACAGACTCTACTTTAGAAAATGTGGAGAAGAGCAAGTTTTTTGTAGAATTAGCTAAAGAGCATGCGCCTCATGCTCATGCAGCTGTAATCGGGAATAAACAAGACTTACCCGAGGCTTTAGACATTCATAATATTCAAGAAATATTAGGTTTGAAAACTTATTCAATGATAGCAATCGAACCCGGAAACCGTGAAAAGATGATACAGATTATTGCAGATATTTTAGAAATTAATACGGATGTTTCACCATTACTAAAACCATTATTTGAAAGAGAACAATTGATAATTAAAGCTAGAAATTGCCTTGAAAATGGAGATATTGCCCAAACAGCAGAATTTTTTGAAAAAATATCAGATTTATGTCTTGAATTGGGAGATGACTTACTTTATAAAGAGTTCTATGAAAAAGCAATTAAGTTAAAAAGTTTCATAAACCCATAAACAAGGTAAATTAGTAAAAAATTCTCTGATTTACTATATTATTTTTTTTTCTATAAATTAAATAAAAAAAAAGAGATTAATTTAATCTTCTTCTTCTGTAACTATTTTGGTATGTCTATAACTGTCATCAAGTACATTGAGATATTCAATAAGAACTGCATTTGATTTTGACTTTACAGCATATTGATGAATAATCATATTAACCATGTATTTAGGATACATCAATGAATTATGAAAATCTGTGAGTAGTGCGTAGTATTCATTTCCTTTAGCATCCTGAAAAACATGTATCATCTGGCTATCCCATAACTTCTTCAAACCGCCATCGATATCGTCAACGCCTTTTTTTCTAAGTTTTTCCAAGACATTTTTTGTAACGATCGAAATTCTAAGTAATTTCAAAATCTCATACACTTGAGGATCTGCTATTACAGTATCTAAAATTTTAAGATTGTCCTCATCTGATGGTCGATAATTTTGGAAGAATTTCCTTACAGCAACGGTATATTCTTCCACAAATCTCTCAGGAAGCCCTCGATCAGAAGGATCTTTAAGCAAAGTAATTGGTGGTCTCCGAATCATGAACAAATCATTGATAAGAAAGATTAACTCCGAAGACATTCCTTTAACAGAGGCTTCTTTAATTATATCTTTCTTGATTAATTCCATTAAGATAGCATCTACATCAAAAAATCCTTCCCTGTATTGATCCTTTAGCCAAATTTTCAACTCTGATTTCGAGATCACGCCTTCTTCTCGTAATCGGTTAATGATTAATCTGTTTACCCCGTCAAGGTAAGTAATAGCTAAACTTTGTTCCTCATTTAAATTAGGGTATGTTGATAATCGTTGAAATAAGAAGGGAATCATATCCAAATAAGCGTCATCTTCATAGTTTTGGAAAATAACACGTGAAATATCTGATAATCCTCCTTCATATGCATCAGCATCCTCATCCAGATTTAAAAGTAGAATAATATAAAGGGGTTTTTCTCGACCGGTGTAATATGACGCAATATTTAATGGGCCAACTAATAAACTGATCATTCCAGGTTCTCCAGTGTATTCATGAGCGGCATATATTTGCATTAATGTTTCCTCTGTTATCACAAGCTCATCAGGATATTTTGCAAGGATTTCTGTACTAACTTTAATATCCCATCTCATCATTACTAGTCCAATTGGCATTACTCATCCTCACCTCTTTCTTCTTTTGTTTCATCTTTTGGTATTTCCTCCTCTGGTACTTTCTCTTCTGGTACTATCTCTTCAGGTACTATCTCTTCTGGTACTATCTCTTCTGGTACTATCTCTTCAGGTACTATCTCTTCAGGTACTATCTCTTCAGGTACTATCTCTTCTGGTGCTATCTCTTCTGGTACTATCTCTTCGGGCACTATCTCTTCGGGCACTATCTCTTCGGGTACTATCTCTTCGGGCTCTATCTCTTCGGGCACTATCTCTTCAGGTACTATCTCTTCTGGTACTATCTCTTCTGGTACTAT
>JAGXNR010000037.1 GCA_019894875.1 Promethearchaeota archaeon
GCCTTAGGTGATTTAGGTGGTAATTTACCAGCAGGTGAGGTCTTTTTTCCTCCTAATGAGACAGCAGGAGAAGGAAAGATATTTATTCCAATAACTAAAGAACGATTAACCCATAAAATTTTAAAAAATGTAGAAATCTATTTCAAAGATGGAAAATTAATCCCTGATAAAATTACAGCAGATTCTAACTTAGATGTCTTAATAAAAGCTTTCAAACAAGCTGAAGATATTGATAGAGTAAACAATGTCCCCGTGCTTAGAACATACAATGTAGCTGAACTGGGTATAGGATGTAATCCTGTAATTACTGAAGCGATTGGATACATTCTTACAGATGAGAAAATCAATGGAAGTGTTCATGTTGCGTTTGGATTTAATAAATCTTTCGGTGGAACTTCAATCTCCCAAATGCATTGGGATTTTGTTACGGCACCTAAAGCAAACATAACTGTAGAATACACAGATAATTCCAAGAAAACCATAATGGAAAATGGAAAATTATTAGAATGAAACGTCAATGATAGGTTTAGCTAATACCTATGTTATCATTACCCAATTTGTTCTAAAAAATCTAAGATCTTTTCTAAAACCATTTTTTTAAACTCTATCCTAGTAGATTTTAAATTAAATTTTTTAACGACGATTTCCTCATCGGTTGAAAAACCAATGTAAACAGTACCAACGGGTTTTTCTGGTGTACCCCCTGTTGGTCCAGCAATACCACTAACAGCAATCCCTATGTTAACATCTGAAAACTTTTTTATGTTAGATGCTAATTGTTTTACAACCTCTTCAGATACTGCACCATAAACTTCTATGGTTTTCTGCTCTACTTTCACTAAATCAATTTTTGCTTGATTGCTATAACATACGATTCCTCTTTCAAATACATTAGAAGCTCCTGAAATATTTGTTATCATATGTGAAATATATCCACCTGTACAAGATTCAGCAACTGCAATCTTCAGATTTTTTTTAGTAAATAACGCAATAATTCTTTCTAATCTTTCCAAAACATCCATAGTTTCAATTACCTTTGAATTTCTAATTTTCTGCCACAGGATTTGCAAAAATTGGCACCTCCAATCAAGGATTGACCACAATAAGGACAATACCAATTAAAGGTTTTTTTTGAGGGCGCAATAAGCCTATTAGCTTCAGATACTTTTTCACCAAATGGTTGAAAATCCAAATTTTTCTGGTTCACTATTTGATAACATTTTGGGCAATTTTTCTTTTGTTGAGCAATGTAATATATAAGATATGGATTGAGAATCATAAATCCCCACATGAAAAAAATTAGCAGAATAAGCTCAGTAAAAATAGAGAGAAATAATATCGTTACTGTTATCAGAATTGTAAACAAACTGATAGCAAAAATTCCAAATATTTTAATGCGGAATTCTGGTCTTGTAGGAAACACATTCATCTGACAGTTCTTACAAAACTGCATATCATCTAAATTTTGAGGCATATATTCTAGTATAAATATTTAAAACGACTTGATATTATTAATATAAATTAATAACAAATAAAAAATACATAAAAAAAATATAACTTATAGGTTTTGAATTTTATACATAATTAACCAAATAAAACTTAATAAAATTCTACAGAGTGAAATATATGGGAAAAGATGATGCTTCAAAAGGGTTTGTCTTTAAGATCACTGTCTTCGATATTTAATTGTAGACGATCATAGTCATTGGCGATGGTGCCGTTGGAAAGACAAGCCTAATTAAAAAATATACGAAGGGTAGTTTTGCAAAAGATTATATTAAAACAATCGGCGCACAATTTAGTAAGTATGATGAAGATATTGAAGGAAATAACATTAAATTGTTTTTTTGGGATATAGCGGGCCAACGCGAATTTGATTTTATGCGTCCTACGTTCTATAAAGGTTCTAAAGCCGCAATTATTGTTTTTAGCCATACCGATGAAGAAAGTTTTAACAAAATTCCTGAATGGCATGAAGATATTAAAAGTCATGTAGGAGACCTTCCGATTGTGCTATTTGGTAATAAAATCGATTTAGTAGAAGATGGTAATGCTGAAGATGCTAAAATTCAAAAAATCCTTAAAGAAAAAGGTTTTCTAGGGTACTATAAAACTTCAGCGAAAACTGGAACAGGGGTATATGAAGCATTTCAAGCAATTATAAAGAATTTATATAATAAATACAAAGACGCCTAAAAAATGTATGATGCTATTGACCAAAGTTATCCGAAAATACTGTTTTTCTCGTCGAGTCACTGTGCCCCTTGTGTTCCTATATCAGATATGCTAAAACGAATAAATCTATCTATGTTTGGTAAAAAATTAAGAATAGAAAAAATTTCAATTGATCTTGAAGAAAATCGACACTTAACTCAGGAATATCGGATAACATCAGTTCCAACGTTGATAATAGCAGATAAAAAATTGTCAGTAAATATTGCAGAAGAGGAAATTATAGATGCGATTTTATACGCATTCATTACTTCAGTAAAATTATGAGAAATTAAGATTATAATAATTAAATTGAAATAAACATAATAATAAGAAATGAAATATAAACAAGCAAAGAGGGTAAGTGAAAAGTTATGGACAGACAATTACTTTCTAAAATATTAGCTCAAATGAGAAAAAATTTGAAAGATGGTAAATCTATTGGGGATATGAAGGTTGGAGCTCTGCTGGCTTTAGGTCACCAACTTGAAGCGATTTTTTATTATCTTGGGCATGAGTTAGGGAGCACATTAAAGATTAAACAAGTTAAGGACTTAAATCAAATTCCTAATGAGTTAAAAGATATTATTTCTCAGTTTAACCTGGGTGAGATTGAAATTACAGAAGCAACTCAAGAAGTCATTCAACTAAAAATGAAGGGCCATTCATCAATTGAAGATCTAATTAAAAAGGGAATTAAAGCAACGGGAAGCTTTTGTTCGTTTGAAGCAGGTTTACTGGCAGGAATAGTGGAGAAATTAAGTGATCAGCATTGTTTTGCTCAAGAAGTTGGGTGTAGTCTGCAAACAGGACAAAATTATTGTGAGTTCATGGTGGTCTTAACACAAAAAGATTAATAGAATTGAATAAGATAATTTTTAATACCTTTACACTATATTTTGAATATAAATAAAATTTAACACTGCGTGATAAGCAATGTATGATGAAGCGAAGTATATAATAAAAATAACACTTTTGGGCGAAAAAAACGTTGGTAAAACATCACTTGTGTATAGATATATAGAGAATAAGTTTAGAGAAAACTATAAAGCTACTCTTGGGGTTAATTTACTCAAAAAGGATATGGATGTTGACGCCAACAGCGTATCTGCTCAAGTGTGGGATTTAGGAGGCCAAGAATCTTTTCGATCTCTAAGAAAATTATATTTAGAAGGGGCTAATGGTGCCCTGATAATTTTTGATTTAACAGATAAGAAATCTTTTGATAAACTTAACGAATGGATTGATAGTTTTAGAGAAGCAAGAGGAGATCAACCTATAGTATTAATTGGAAATAAAGCTGACTTAGGAAATCAAAGAAAAATAACAGATAAGGAAGCAAGTAATTACGCAAAAGATAATAATATAGAATTAATGCTTACTTCAGCTAAAACTGGTCAAAATGTTGAGGAATCTTTCATAAAATTAACAAGGAGAATTTTAGAAATTATTTCAACTCAACAATAATTTGATAATAAATTATATCCTTTTTCTTTATAGTCAAAAATTTTTACTAACTCCCTAAATTTGATGATTTTAGCATAAGTCTTTTATAAATCTACCACCTTTATAAAGGAAGATTTATTTAAATACAATTAACAAAAGCACCATGCAAAAATGTTTATTTTAAGTTTTTAAATATACAAATCACATTTCACATTAAGATTATTATGTCAGAAGAAGAATTTGAAGATGAGAATGAAGAAGAAGATGAAGCACTTAAAGGCGAGTTTGATTTTGAAACAGATTTAGATTACAAAATAGAAAATGTAGTAGCAACCGTTGTGGTAGAAATAACAGAAAAAATAGATCTCAATCAAATAGCTAGACGTCATGCTGATGTAGAATATAATCCAGAGCGGTTCCCAGGTCTTGTAATGCGAATTGAAAAACCTCGCGCTACGATCTTGATTTTTTCAACGGGAAAAATGGTGGTGACAGGATTGAGACAGGCTTCAGAAGCAGAACGTGTTGTTGATAAAGTTGTAAAGAATATCAGAAAAGCAGGTATAAAAGTATCCAATCCAGAAATTACTATTCAGAATATTGTAGCCTCTGGGGATCTCCATACGAATATAGACCTAAATATGGCTGCAATAGTGATGGAATATGCAATGTATGAGCCAGAAGTATTTCCAGGATTAATTTACCGTATGCAAGATCCAAAAACAGTTTTCCTAATTTTCTCGACAGGACGAATTGTCTGTACAGGAGCGAAAAGAAAAGAAATTGTGAGAGAAGCGGTTTTAAGATTAAATCAGCAAGTTAGAGATCTCGGTGTAGCAAAATCAGATATTGGAGATTCTGAATATCAAGATATTACCTTTATTTAATTTTTTTTATATTTTTGTTACTTTATTTTTGCAGTAGTTACGAAATTGTGTGAATGTAAATTTTCTTCCTTTAAGGATAAACTGAATCGAGAAGAGAGCTTAAAACTAAGTAGCTATTTTGCTATTGATCGCATCAATTGAGTTAAGATATTCTGTGTATAATGCTTGTACCAATTTATATTCCTTGGCTTTATTGTAAGCTAATAAGAATAATTGATTTAAGGTTTTTTGATTATTAGTTTTATAAACATTTTCATCAAGGTCTATTTGGTCGCTATGTTGATCGAGGAAATTACAAAGAATATATCTATTTTCATTTCTCAGATTAATTTTATTCAATGCACCATACATCCGTAAAATTAAAGGAGTTTGAAATCTAATCTTAGTTTGGTGTAAAGATTTGAATTCGTTAAGGTTTTTAGGTTCCTTTAGAATATCCGACATAAATAATGATTGAAAATCATCCTTATTGAACAATAGTAATATATGTGTATTACCGGGATATGATGAGATCAAGGAGAAGTCTTGATTTAATATGTGTAATCAAAGCTTTAAAATTTTAATCTATCTGATTAATCCTAATTTTTAATCAATTTTCCCATGTAGTAAATTGAAAGAAAACGACTTGAACTAATCGGGATACATTCAAAATAATTCTTGAGTTATTTATATTTGAATATAATACACGTCTTTCTGAGAGTTGTATCCTATTACATTGTTTTTCAGAAGCGTTTCAAGTACGTTTCTTAACCATGTAGCACTTGTTTTAACTGATTTTTTGAGATCTTCAAGACTAAGTCCATCATTAATAGCTAATAAAAATAAGATTTTACTCTTTACTGGTAAATGATCTGATTTTGCTATTAATCCAAATTTTAATTCAAAATCATATTCTTTTGTTCTTAGTTGAGCAACTTCATTACTTAATTTTGTCATAACTGCTTCTGTCGTTCTATACGCATCTAAACTACTCTTAAACAAGGTTTCTAATCTGATCCTTAATTTTTCTTCTGTAATTTCTTTATCTAATTCTTTGTTAAATTCCTCAAGAAGAGACGATTGGGGAGGGATGAAATCATTCCCGGCATCATATCTACTTAACACTAAAACAATTATCATTTCTTTATTCTCATTATAATAAGAAACGGAGTTCCACTGTTTTTCTTCAGAAATTATATATGATTCTGTAAAATTATGGGAGATTGTTATTTGTTGTACAATTGGATCGGGGATTTCTAAGGTTTCTGGGTATCTCATATAGACAACTCCACCAATAACTTCATCCCACTTAATTAAAAAGATACCCGTTGGCATTATTTTCTATAATCGTGTTATTATTGGATCTGGGGAACATACCAGAAAAATTAACCTTATTAATAAAATAATATCATTTATTAATAAAAATTTAGTTGTTCCTACTTTAATCAATTAACCTTTATAGGCTTTCATCAAATTTGGGTTTTTAACTGTTTATAATTGATAAATTTTAGAGTGAATAACTAAAAAAATAAATAAGACAACGGTATTTTGTCACTTAGTGAGGATAAATTGCCCGTTTTTTATGTCTATATATTAGAAACAATCGCGAAGAATGGAAAAAAGAAATATTATACGGGTTATACAAATAACCTCTACAGAAGATGGAGTGAACATCGAAGTGGGAAAGGTGCTAAATTTTGTCGTGGAAAAAATCGCATTGACTTGAAGTATTTTGAGACATACACAAATAGAAAGGATGCAATGAAGCGAGAATTAGAAATTAAAACTTTTTCAAAAAAACAGAAAAAGGATCTAATAAATAGCATCTATATATGAAAGTTCATTGAGATTAATGTTGGGAAATAAAAACTTCTTAATCTGTTTGACGGGATTACCTGCATCAGGTAAAACTACTTTTGCTAAAACATTAAAGTTGATATTAGAAAAAAGATTTGAGAAACTTTCTATTCGGATAATAGATCCCGATATTATTCGCAATACAATGACTCCTAATAATTTTGATTATTTGCTTGAACCAATTGTTAAGGAGAGAAATTTAGCAGAAGTAAGCGCGGAATTAAGTAAAGGAAAAATAGTCATTAGTGATGATCTTAATTATTACTCAAGTATGAGACATAATTTGAAGATTATTGCAGATAGGTTTAAATTAAACTTCTTTATTATATATATCTCTACACCTTTTGAAACTTGCTTAAAATGGAATAAAAAAAGAGGAGAACCAATTCCAAATGAGATTGTTAGCAAGATTCAAGAAAAATTTGATGATTTTGGAAAATATAAGTGGGATTACCCCGTAGTAGAAATTGATATTTCTCAAATTAAAGATTTAAACAACAAGGTTGATGACTTAGTAGATGAGTTAGTAAAAAAATTAAGTTTTTCACAAAAAATATTCAAAAGAGAAAAAATTATAAGCAAGTCATCGAATTGGGATAATCAAAACTTGGATAAAATAACCAGAATTTATGTGGGAAAACTTTTGCGAAACCCAAAGTTAACACCATTGAAAAAAAAAATTATTAAAAGTAGGAAAAAATTTGTAAATCTGTACAAAAATAAAGCTCTAAACGAAATTGAGATTGTTAAAGCTTTCAAAAAATATTTAGAAAAAAACCTAAAAATTAGAATCTCTGAGGAGTTTACGTAAAAATATTTTATAAAAATTAAGGCAAAAGAAAATAAAGCATAATTTATTTAAATACTTGTGTTTAGATATTTGAATTGAATAACTTATTTCTATTAATCCTAAAAATGACTCAAGAGAAAAAAATAACCAAGGTAAGAATTGAAAGATTAGAAAAAAGTCGAAGTGGACGCTCCTTATGCTACATTGATCAAGACATAATGTATGAGTTGGGGCTAAGTACAGGAGATATTATCGAAATTAGAGGAAAGAAAAAAACGACGGGTATTGCGGTATCAAGCGCTAGTGATAGAGGGGAGGGAATAATAAGATTAGATGGGCTCCAACGTCTTAATGCAGGAGCGACAATTGGTGAATATGTTTCAGTGCACCTTGCAAAAGTGTATCCCGCCATTGAAATTGTATTAACACCTACCAGACCAAATATAGATCTAAAAAGACAAGCAGATGCAATTAAGAGTAAATTAATCGATAAACCAGTAGTAATAGGCGATGTTGTTGATGTATTAGGAACATTTGTTCAAAAAGATGACGGAGAGAACCCAATGAATGAAATCATGAAAATGTTTCAATTGAGTGGAAGAAAGAGAACAACGTTAGGAACTCTAAGACTGATCGTTGAAAACTTAAAACCTGCGGATAAAGTAGTAAAAATAACTCGTGATACAATAATAAAAGTAAATAAAAGAGTCGCAGTATTGAATGTTTCAGGGGGGGTTGTTACTTACGACGATGTAGGAGGATTAACTGATGAAATTCAAAGAATTCGGGAAATGGTTGAATTACCATTGAAGCATCCTGAGTTATTTCATCGATTGAATATCGATCCTCCGAAAGGGGTATTATTTTATGGTCCCTCGGGTACGGGGAAAACATTGATGGCAAAAGCTGTATCTCAAGAGTCGAGTGCGAATTTTATTACGATTAATGGTCCTGAGATTATGAGTAAATTTTATGGAGCTAGTGAAGGAAGACTCCGTGAGATTTTTAGAGAAGCTGAAGAAAATGCCCCATCTATAATTTTTATTGATGAAATTGATTCTATCGCACCAAAGAGGGTAGATACATCTGGAGAAGTTGAAAGACGAGTAGTATCGCAATTACTTTCATTAATGGATGGCCTACGTGGCAGAGGAGAAATTATATGCGTAGGAGCCACCAATAGAATTAATTCAATTGACGAAGCTTTACGAAGACCCGGAAGATTTGATAGGGAAATTGAATTTGGTGTTCCTAATGTAAAAGGAAGAAAAGAAATTTTTCAAATACATACTAGAGGAATGCCACTTGAAAAGGATGTTGATCTAGATAGTTATTCTGAGATAACTCACGGATTTGTTGGAGCGGATATTATGGCAATATGTAGAGAAGCTGCAATGTTCTCCTTGAGGAGAGTATTACCTAAAATTAATTTAGACGAGCCAATCCCTGGTGAAATTATTCAAGAATTAAATATTAGAGATGAAGACTTCGTTAAGGCAATCAACATGATTGATCCTTCTGCCATGCGAGAAGTATGGGTTGAAATTCCAGATACCAAATGGGAAGACATTGGTGGATTAGAAGATATTAAGCAAGAATTAAGAGAAGCTGTAGAATGGCCTCTAAAGTATCCCAAACTTTATGAAAAAGCAGGAATACGACCGTTAAATGGGATCCTCCTTTTTGGACCACCAGGTTGTGGAAAAACATTATTAGCTAAAGCCATTGCCACTGAAAGTCAATCAAATTTTATTTCAATTAAAGGCCCTGAAATTTTTTCAAAATGGGTAGGAGAAAGTGAAAAAGCTGTTAGAGAAATTTTTCGTAAAGCCCGACAAGCAGCACCCTCAATCATTTATTTTGATGAAATTGATGCTATTTCCGCAGGAAGGGGTACCAGTGAAGGTACACACACATTTGCATCAATCGTAAATCAAATTTTAGTTGAGATGGATGGAGTTGAAGATAGAAAGGGGATTGTAATTATAGCAAGCACTAATCGCCCAGATATAGTTGATCCAGCCTTTTTAAGACCAGGACGATTTGATCGGTTAATCTTCGTGAAAGAACCCGACTTTGAAGCGCGATTAAAAATATTACAAGTGCACACAATTAATATGCCATTAGCGGAAGAAGTATCAATAAAGCATATAGCCCAAAATACGGTTGGATATAGCGGAGCAGATCTTGAAAATGTATGTCGTGAAGCAGGTATGGAAGCAATTAGAGAAAAAATGGAAAATATCGAAGAAATTGAGATTAAACATTTTGAATTTGCATTATCGAAAATTAAATCAACTCTACCCAAAGAAATTGTTGACAGATATGAAAATATTGCAAAACAAATATCGGAATCCCGCAATCTTAAAGAATCTCAAGCTGATTTTTATAAATAATCATTATACAAGCTAAAACTCTACTTCTCTATTTTTTTGATTTCCCCAATTTTATTTATTCAGGAGGTAGAAATTCGGATATTTCTTTACCAATTAGAGTTCTTGCTTTCTCACTAGAAACTGAAGCTGCTATTTCGAATTTATACCCATCAATCGCATCAGCATACATAGTTAAACGCTTTGCAAAATAACTAATTCCTTCTTCAAAATTGTCTTTTTCTACTTCGAAAATACCTGATCCTTTTAGACCGTATTTAGTTGCCCAGGTTTCCCAGGGTGTTACAGGTTTTATAATCGGGGGGAAAGGAAATACTTTCTCGACTTCCAAATATTTCTTACCTACATCATCACTTTTCTCGACAGGATACCATACATTTATAAAAATTTTGATCATATTATTTACCTTCTTTTCATTGTAAATTTATTTAATATATATTTTAAATATTTTTAACAAACTTCTCAATTCTAACCATTGCTTCTTCAAGTTTTTTTAGTTCAGTTGCGTATGAGATTCTTATCATGTCCTCTGAATAAGACCCAAAAATTGAGCCTGGTACAATAGCTACTGCTTGTTCTTTCATTATTTTTTGAGAGAATTTTGACCCACTTATATTGAACTTCTTAGTAGATGGCATTATATAAAACGCCCCTAGAGGTTTAACAACATCAAATCCTATTTCTTTTAATCTTTTATAAACAAATAAACGTCGCTTATCAAAACTTTTCCATATCTTAGTGAAAAAATCTAAATTCATTTTCAAAGCTTCAATAAATCCGTACTGAGCAGCATGATTCGTTCCTGCGGCAGTATATTGATGATATTTTTCCATCAAATCAACAATTGGTTTTGACGCAACCACATAACCTAATCGAAATCCTGTAGCGGAGAAAAGCTTCGACATCGCATTAACAGTAATAGATCGATCAAACATCCCATTTAAGGAAGCAGGACTTATATGTTTTAATCCTTCAAATATATAGTTTTCATAAACCTCATCAGTAATTAAATATAAATCATTTTCTTTTACGATAGCGACAATTTCCTTTAATTCACTAAGTTTTAATGCGTAACCAGTAGGATTATTAGGGGAATTTATTAAAATTGCTTTTGTTTTATCTGTTATAGAGTTTCTTATTCCTTCGATATTAGGGGAAAAATCTTCCTTTCTTTCTACTTCAATAACTCTTACACCAAAAAACAGTCCACAGTAATAGTAAGACACGAAGTTAGGAGAAGAAATGATTAATTCATCTCCAGGATTAAAAATGGAAGCGAAAGCCAGAGTAATTGCTTGGCTGCCCCCATTTGTGAGCATTATATTTTCTTCCCAGTTAGCTTGAATATTATTTGATATTTTCAGTTTATTTTCTAGTAGTTTTAATAACTCTGGTACACCCCTTGTAGGTGCATAATGTGTAATATTTTTGTTTAGAGCGTTAATATTTCCTTGTATAACTTGTTGAGGAGTTTGAAAATCTGGCTGTCCAATCCCTAAACTAATAACATCTGAACGACCTGCAGCAAGATCAAAAAGCGCTCTAATACCTGATTTTGGGGCTTTAGAAACAGTATGAGAAATATCTTTCATAACAACCTCATTAAATAAGAATTTCTAAATAAGTTAAGATCTAAATATGGATACAAAAAAGAGTTGTTTCAGATTATTAAAATTTGTTAAAGATTTACATCATGGTTACTTAAGATTTGTCGTACTAATAGCAGAAAAGCTTCTTCTATGTTTTCTCCTAATTTTGCACTGGTTTCAATAAAATGACTAGCTTGAATATCCTCTGCTAAATCTTTTCCCTTTTCGGTGGGGATGACCCGTTCGTCACTTAAGTCAGATTTATTTCCAATTAAAATATAAACGCCTTTTTTTCTAATATATTTTTTAAAATCTCTTAACCATTTAGTTTTTATACTGTCAAAAGTATTGTACCGAGTTAAATCATACAATAGTAGTGCGCCTTCACATCCTTGGAAGTACATGGATCGAATAACGCTATACTTCTCTTGCCCTGCTAAATCCCACATTATCAATCTGATCTTAGTATCCACATCTTCCCCATCAATATCAACGTCTTTTCTGATAATGTTCGCGCCTAGTGTGGGTTTGTAGTCGTCTTGGAACTTGTCTTCACAGAATTGATTAATTAATGAGGTTTTGCCGACAGCGGCGTCACCTAAAATAACAATTTTAAATACAAATTCACGTAATTCCTTAGACTTTTCGACGGTCATCTTGTTTTTTATTTACTATTACTTGGATTTAAAAGGGTATCAATTTTTTTAGATTGATTATTTGTAATTTGACTTTTATCTATATAATATTTTCTTCAATCGACAATTTCAAGTTTGAGAATCTTAATAGTTTATAGTTTTTTCTCAATTTCAAATGATTATCTGAGATTTCTTCCATCTATCTAATGCAATTTATATTATGTCGTTTGCCTATTTAATACTTTTTCTCAATTTTCAATTGTACAACAAAAGTATTATGATCTGGATCATCTACATTTTCCCTGTATCCATAATATAAGACATTAGCATTTGAAGGTAATGCCTTCTCTAATGAATGTACTAAAAATCCTTTAAACATATCACATGGAACTCCAATCTCAGAACAGAAGATACACTTTTGAACAGAAATTGTAATTAAGTCTTCGCTCTTCTCTATGATTTCAACGTTCCAATCTGTTATTATGATAGAATTAATTTCTTGAATAATTTCTTCAAAGTTTTTTCCATACGGAAATAAATAAAAGGAAAATTTCTTTCCAATTTCAAATAAAAGCATTGAGGAATCATATAATAAACAATTCTGAGCAGAAATGATTTTCTTAAAAGAGAATAAATCTAAATATTGATCTTGATTTTCCTCCCTAATATTTCTTATATGAAGCATTTCAGCCTCTCGTAGAATAGATTTCATCCCATCGAAATCAAGAATATCCTGGTATGCCTGAAGAAGTGCAGTAACAACCTTATACTTGACTTCTCCTTTATATTCTCCGATCATTTCTTCTTTTCTCATTTCAGTTCACTAAATACTTAGATATCCAGTAATGCTAAGTTCAATTTAGAGTCAGTCTTACGTAATAATTTTTGATCGATTTCAATTATGTATACTTCTCCTGTAATAGAGACAATAGCAGGTTGGAACAAATGACCTCCCATTACAGAAAACTCCCTATTCCCTATTGAAATATGAAGGTGAATTATTGGTTCCCCTTCTTTAAATGCAATACTTCCCATACATGAGACAAGTTCGATATAATCATCAAATGTTTTTCTTTCATAAGTTTTAGTGTCAATATTAAAATATCCAATTGTAAATTTTTTGAGAGCACCTATACAATTGATAAGCCCAGATTGAATATTATGATGTTGAACCATTGTAATTATAGCTTCTATTAAATCCTCATCAGGTTCAACTTTCCCTACAATAATACGTTTAATTTTGGCTTCAATACTTCTCAATTTAAATCATAACCTTATTAAATTATTTATATTATATGTGATATTTTACATTACTGAAATTTATTTCCCTACTTGATAAATTCAGATTTTTTATATTTGAGTTAAAAGATATATGTTATTCATTTTTCTAAAACAACTGTAATGAAAATATCATCAAATTTTTAACATTAATTATCCTTATTTATAATATAAACGTGGATGTGGATATTATGAATGAAAACACTAATTTCTTGATATCGGTACAAAATTTAATTATTAACGCATCCGCAATTATTATTAGTTAAACTCTTTTCTTTATGAAGCGAATTTTAACAACTCTTACACCACATCCTGCTTCATAAACAAAGAAAATAGAGATTTAAAACCTAAAATTTCGAATAAATATTTTTTTTTTATTAATTAGTTTGATGAACGAAAAAGCAACAAATATGGTGTAAAATATGTCTTATAATGAAAAAGAAAAAGAACTTATCCAATTTTGGAAGGATAATAAAATTTTTGAAAAAAGTGTTGATCAAAGACCGGAAAATAACCCGTATGTATTCTATGATGGTCCTCCGTTTGCAACAGGACTACCTCATTACGGTCACATATTAAGCTTCGTAACCAAGGATGTATTCCCAAGATACTGGACAATGAAAGGGTACCGCTGTGAGAGAAAATGGGGTTGGGATTGCCATGGTCTCCCAATAGAAAGCATTTGTGAAGAGGCTCTTAATTTAAAAAAGAAGAAAGATATATATGAGATGGGAATATCTGAATTCAATGAATTTTGTCGTTCAAAAGTGCTCTGGTATACCAATGAATGGAAAAATACTGTTGAACGAATGGGCAAATGGATAGAATTTGACAATTCCTATAAAACCATGGATAATACATATATGGAAACTGTGTGGTATATTTTTAAGAAAGTTTATACTGAAGGATTTGTATACAAAGGTAAAAAAGTATTGTTTTATTGTCCGCGATGTGAAACTCCACTTTCTAACTTCGAGATTTCTATGGATAATAGTTATAAGGATGTTATTGAGGAATCTTTAATAGCCAAATTTAAGTTGAAAGGAGAACCAAAAACATTTCTTCTAGCTTGGACTACAACACCTTGGACTTTAATAGGAAATGTGGCTTTAGCCATAAATAGTGAGAAAACATATGTTAAATTGAGAGTTGATGATGAATTTTTAATTTTGATTAAAAATAAATTGGATATAATCAAAGATGAATATGAAATCATTGAGGAATTGAAGGGAAAGGAGTTATTAAATAAAAGGTATGAATCGTTATATCAGATTTCTGGCGAATCCAACGGAAATGGTTATATTGTTATTGATGGTGGTGAGGATGTTCTATCTGAGGAAGGAACGGGAATTATACATTTGGCGATCTACGGTGAATTTGATTATGATATGATAAAGAAGCATAATTTGCCTATACTTCAACATATTGATGAGCATGGTAATTTAAAAAGCGGTCCGAAAGATTGGATTGGGATGTGGTTTAAGGATGTAGACAAAGAAGTCTTAGAAGACTTGAAACAGAGGAATCTTCTATTCAATTCAGAAGATTACACACATTCTTATCCGTTTTGTTATAGATGTGATACCCCATTAATTTATAATGCTTTAGACGCGTGGTTTATTGATATACAGCAAATAAAATCACGATTACTAGAAACTAATGAAAAAATTAAATGGTATCCTAAAGAGATTTCTAAGAGATATCAAAACATTATTGAAACGGCTCCTGATTGGTGTATTTCTAGAAATCGATTTTGGGCTACGGCTATACCAATTTGGACGTGTGAGGAATGCAACGAAATTAAAGTAATTGGTTCTATTAAAGAATTACAAGAGAATGCGGTCGAAGAAGTTCCTGATGATTTGGATCTACACAGACACATAGTTGATGAGATACATCTCAGATGCCCAAGTTGTAAAAAAGCCATGAATCGTATCTCTGAAGTATTTGATTGCTGGTTGGAATCAGGATCAATGCCATATGCTGCAAAACATTATCCTTTTGAAAATGTGGAATGGTTTAACAATAATTTTCCTAGTGATTTTGTTTCGGAATATATAGGACAGGTTAGAGCATGGTTCTACTATATGCATGTAATATCGATCCTTTTATTTAATGAAATTCCATTTAAAAATGTCGTGGTAAATGGCAATATCCTCGCTGAGGACGGAACTAAGATGTCAAAGTCAAAGAGAAATTTTCCCGATCCAAATCTCATCATTGAAAGTTATGGAGCAGACGCTTTAAGGATCTATCTATTATCTTCACAATTAATGAGGGCTCAGGATTTAAATTTTAAAGAGGAAATAGTAAAACAAGTTTATCGTAGATTTAATTTATTGTTAATAAATGTTCTAAAATTCTATTCAATGATTGAAATCAACGATCTAGCTATTGATAAGACCAATTCAGATAATATCTTAGATAAGTGGGTTATCAGTATGCTCAATGTCCTAATTCGGCAAATTACTCTCCGAATGGATGACTACGATACTGCAGAAGTGAGTAGGTTATTTTTTAGTTTTGTTGAAGATCTCTCTACTTGGTATCTTAAAAACAGCAGGGAGCGGTTTAAAAGTAAGATTAAAAATGAAAAACTATCTGCAATGAATACACTTTCTTACATACTTTCTAATTTATCAAAGCTCTTAGCTCCTCTTACTCCATTTATTTCTGAGATGATCTACCAAAAATTAAAGGATAAAGGAATTACTAAATTAATATCTGTCCATTTAGAACCTTGGCCTAAATTTGATGAAAAATTGATTAATCTTAAATTACATGAGAAAATGGGACTAACAAGAGAAATCGTAAAGAGATCATTAGAATTAAGAGAAAATTCGAAAATTCCTGTTAGGCAGATATTAAATAAAATAACATTAGAGGGAGTAAGCCTTAAAGATGAATATTTAGATGTCATCGCAAAAGCTATAAATGTGAGAAATGTAATAGTTGAAAATGGAGAGGAAAAGGAACTTATAGTTGATTTAGACACAGAAATTACAGCAGAATTAAAGATTGAAGGTATCGCGAGAAATCTAATTAGACGTTTGAATAATTATAGAAAAAAATTGAATCTATCAACAAAAAATAGAATTAATCTCTATTTATCAACAAATAATAAAGAAATCTTAGAAGCGCTTGAAACATACGAAGAAAGAATAAAAAAAATGATACAGGCAGATAACATAATTATGAATATTGTGGATAAGATGGATGTTAAGAAATTCAAAATAGACGATAACCTAATTGAAGCATATATAGAAGTTAAAAATTAAATTCTCTTTTTTTTCAGTACCAAAATAAAATTAGAACTCCGTAAAATTATTATATTTCTTTATTCTTTTCTTTCTTATGCTCAAAATCTATAATACAATGACAAGAGAGAAGGAAGTTTTTACACCTCTCGAAAAAGGTCATGTGAAGATCTACACATGTGGGCAGACAGTTTATGATGATGTACATATTGGTAATGCAAGAACATATAGTTCCTGGGATGTAGTAATTCGATATTTACGTTATAAGGGATACAATGTATTTCATGTCCAAAACTTTACAGATGTAGGACACTTGACTGATGATGCTGATCAAGGAGAAGACAAGATTGAGAAAAGAGCACGAGAACAAAAAATTAATCCATGGGAACTTGTTGATAATCAAATTGAAGAATATTGGCATGTTATTGATGATTTAAACATTAATAGACCTAATATTTCTCCAAGAGCAACTTCACTCATTCCTGAAATGATTGAACTTGTTAAGACACTCTTAGAAAAAGGATATGCCTATGAAGTGCAAGGTAATGTGTATTATGACATTTCTAAATTCAAGAATTACACCAAACTCTCCCGGTTAAAACTTGATGAGGAATCAGCAAAGGCTCGAGTTAATCAAGATCCTTTAAAGAGGAGCTTTTTTGATTTTGCTCTGTGGTTAACTGCTCAAAAAGATGATCAAGTTCATATTATGCGGTGGGACTCCCCATGGGGTGAAGGATATCCTGGATGGCATCTCGAATGTTCAATTATGGCGATGAAATTTTTAGGAGAGACTATTGATATACATGGGGGTGGAATTGATCATATTCCAACTCACCACCCAAATGAAATCGCTCAAGCGGAAGCTGCAACAGGGAAACAATTCGTTCGCAATTGGATGCATGCTCAATTTATAACATTGAATGGTAAGAAAATGAGTAAAAGTCTTGGTAATTATGTAACCGCTCGTGAGTTAATCGATGAACATGGGGGATTAGTTGTACGAATGGGTTTAGTGTCTGGTCATTATAGATCTGCTGTTGATTGGAATCCAGATGTTATAGAAAATGCAAAAAAGAATGTCGCACGAATTCAAAACTGCCTAAACTTGATTAAGGATTCTCTTGGAGGTACTAATACGAACCTAAATCAAGAAATAGAGGATGTTAGAAACTCCTTTGAAGAAGCCATGGATGATGATTTTAACTTCCCTAAAGGCCTTGCGACTATTCATGAATTTATTACAAGAATAAATTCTTCATTAAGTAATAAGAAAGATATTCTCAACAAGGCAAGAAACACATTATTAGAGCTACTTGGTATTTTTGGACTTGATTTTGCTAAACAGAAAGGAGTAGATGATGCTAAAATAAATGAATTAATGGATTTTATAATTAGCATTCGAGAAAAATCAAGGAAGGAAAAAAATTATGAATTAAGTGATCAAATTAGAGAAAAACTGCTAGCTGTAGGGATTCAAATAGAAGATACAGAAAGTGGGCCACGTTGGAAGTTAATTTAGATGGATTTTATAAACGTGAAATAATTTATTTTTAAAATTATTTTAAATTCAAATAAATAAAAATATTAATTACTATATCAAAAATTAAGTTTCAAAGATAAGGTGATTCAACTGGAATTAAGGTCAATGACTATTTGTATTACAGGTGCCGCAAGTGGAATTGGGTACGCAATAAGCTTAGGATTTCTCAAAGATGGTGCCAAAGTTGTAGCTGTAGATATTAATCGTGAAGGACTAGAACCACTTGAAGATATGGGAGCAATAATAAAGATTGTGGACGTTACTAATTTCAATCAAGTAAGTGGAATGGTTCAAACAGCCGTTGATGAAACCGGACGCCTTGATGTCCTTTTCAACAATGCAGGTCTTGCACGATTAAGAAATATTCATGAATTAAAGGATGATGAATATGAAAAAGTAATTCGTGTTAATCTTTTTGGTCCTGTGTATGGTATCCGTGCTGCTATTCCTGTTATGAGATCTCAGAATTTTGGTCGTATAATTAACCTTGTTTCACGCAATGCTGAAGCGGGGAATAATGCAATGTCTCCTTATAATTCCTCTAAGGCAGCTCTTTGGTCGGTGACAAGAAGCGCTGCCGTTGAAAATATAGATTATGATATTTTAATCAATGGTATGATTCCTGGACCTACTAAATCAGGTATGATGCCACAAGGACAAGATCCTAAGGTTGTCTATCCTTCTGCACGATGGATGGCAACCTTACCTACAGGAGGACCTACGGGTAAAGTCTTTTGGAATCAAAAAGAGTATGTTATGTTCAGTAAAGAGAATGTTACCTTTAATTTCACCAAAGTAAATTGGAAAACTGGTGAAAGAACACCCTTAGATTTGGATGAGAGATGAATTTTCATGAGTATTGAAACATTTGATTTAGGAAATGTTCAGATAGAAGCAATAATTAATGGAACCGGAGAGATTATTATATTAATAGCAGCGGGTGGACAAGACGCTTCTTCGTTTAATGATTTTACTCCCCTTCTTAACAAAGCGGGTTATAAAACAGTAGCAATTAATAGGAGAGGATTTGGTGGAAGTAAAGGATCACTTGAGGACTTAACATTACACGATCTAGCAAATGATATTGCTGGTGTGATCCAAATGCTTGGAGGAAACGCTGTACATGTGTTAGGCTGGGCGTTTGGAAATCGGGTAGCTCGATGTCTCGCTGAAGATCACCCACATTTGGTTAAAACAGTAATTTTATTAGCTGCAGGAGGTCAGGTTCCCCCAGAGCCCGAAACATCAAAAAAAATTGCAATATTGGGGAATCCAAATAGCAGCAGTGAAGAAAGATTAGAAGCATTAAGATTTTGGCTTTTCTCGCCCTCAACAGATATAGAAACTGTAATTCAGGTATTCAGAGGACGCAAGACTTGGCCAAAAGCACAACAAGCACATAATAAAGCATCCCAAGCTACTCCTCTTAAGGAATGGTGTAATGGTGGACAGGCGCCAATTTTGGTTATACAAGGTCTCGATGACAAAGCAGCTGTTCCAGAAAATGGTAACATTTTAAAAAGAGAATATTCAGAACGAGTAAAATTAGTAGATATTGAAAATGCTGGACATTTTATGATTTATGAACAACCAAAAGAAGTCGCTCAAGAAATACTATCATTTCTTTCAAACTTTTGAAATTGATCTAACTCTAAAATTTGATAGTAATAATAAAAATAAGATAAAAGAAAAAAGATTACTCTCCAATTTTTTGCAAAAGCTCCTCGATTTCCGCTTGAATCTCTTCCGGTTTTCTTGCTGTTTTACCAGCTATCGCAAGTTTTCTCTCTATTATAGGCCTGTGAAGTGTATTCATAGCACAGAAAGGTATCTCCCTGACTTTAGATGGATCGTCAGGATCGATTACACCGTAATGAACAAGGCACCGACATACTCTATCAAGGTCGAAATTGTAAGCATCCTGAAAATGCATAGAGCTAATCATAAGATTACGGTCATTGAAGAATTTCCCCGCAGAATTTAAATTTGGGGCCATTACTAAACGAGCAAACGCTTGATAGGTTTTACTTGTAAGAATTTTTTGTGGACTTTTAATAAATCGTGCTGCTCCCGCAAAGTAATATGCTTTAATAGCTTGTCGGTATCCTAAGCTGGTCATGTCATCAACAAAGTTTCCAATTTTGGAAGCAAGCTGCCCAAAATCACTTAGGTTAATGCCTTTTAATAATCCAGTAGGTTTTGGGACTTCTCGATTTTCAACCATATCCCACACTTGATTAGACCATCGAATCAATCCTTCAGCGTCAAAAAAGTTTTCGAGGGGCTCCCACTCATCCTTGTTGTTGATTACTACTATAGTAGCGAAGCCACAATCTGCGTGCGACGTCATACTGAAGGGTGGCATATCGTCAAACCAAGCTAGCAATTTTGTAAACTTCGCTGTGAATGCAATAGGGTAAAACTTGGTAACTGAACCATTTGTATATTTATTAATTGCCTCTTTTAAATCAGAAGTAGTATATCTAATATCCATTAATTCTTCGAAGCTGATACGGCCGGTTAGTGAAACCGGTTGGAAGATAACGCCTGATACGACATCACAATTATCTTTGGCAAAATTTAAAATGTTTCCAATTTCATGATCATTTACTCCTTTCGCAATTACAGGGACTAGCATAATGCCATAAAATCCAATTTTGCGCGCATTTTCAATGACTTTCTTTTTAAGAGGCCATAAGTTAACTCCTCTGACCTTTTTCCATGCTTCTGGGTCATCAGTAGCATCAAATTGCAGGTATACCGCATCCATTCCAGCATCCTTGCATTTTTTCATAAATTCTGGTGACTTCCCAAATCGAACTCCGTTGGTGGTTACCAAAACCTCGGTAAAACCTAATTCATGTCCTTTACGAATAATTTCTGGGAGATCATCTCTTATAGTAGGTTCTCCTCCAGATAGTTGGAGTAAAACCGCGGGAATGGGTTTCATAGATCTGAAATGCTCCATAATTCGGATGAGTTCTTCGAATGTGGGTTCTACTACATAACCTTTTGCGCTTGCATTGGCAAAACAAATAGGACAAGCCAGATTACAGCGATTTGTGATATCGATTAGACAAATATTTGGAGCACTTTTATGATTGGAGCATAAACCACAATCATATGGACACCCTTTATTTACATCTTTAATTCCAGAGGATACATATTCGGGTTGAGTAGAATTATTTACAGTAGAACCAATATCGTTTGTAATATTCTGTTGCCATTTATATTCTTCTGGATTGATTGATAATTTATCTTTGAATTCTCCATGATCCTTACAAGTTTTTCGCATCATCACCCAATTAGTTTCAGGGTCCACATAAATTTCAGCCTCGAGGTGTTTAATACAATCAGGACAGATGCTTGTAGTTGTTCGGATGATTTCTACATCTTTCTTTGAAGTTTGAGTAATTCCTTCAGTCATAAGAATCAATACATATTTTATATTTTAATTAAATTAAGTATGTTTTAATTAAACTAGTATTTTAATAAACATCGAAATGATTTAAATATTTTATATATTTTAATATTAGGTTCGGTATTATTAAAAAAGCTTTAAATTTTTAATAAAAGTTGAAATCGGATTTCCTTTTTTTACACTCTTCTTACATTGACTTTAGATTTTTGCTTTTTAAAAATTGAGGGATAAATTATAGGCAGTTAAAATCATCTAAGAATACAACTCTTTAGCGTCTACAGAGAAAGAAGGAGATTTTTAACGAAAGGGGAAGGGGAAGATTTTCAGTTATCCGTTTTTCCAATTATTCAATTAGTAAAGAATGAAAAGGTGCCTCCTGCCAACGGACGCAAAAATGCGTCAAAAATACAATAGGGGGAGGAGGGCGAAATCAGAGTGTAAAAATTTACACTACCAAAAGACAAAAATCCAGGGTGTAGGCAGGAGGCATGATTTTATTGAGTATTTTTTTTTATTCACAAATTGTTTTTACTTTTTAATTATTAGTGACTAATTTTCATCCTAAAGATAATATATGATTAGAACCTTATAAACTAAATCTAATAACATCATAACTTATTATTTTAAATAAAGATTGGTTATTCAACTAGGGATTTAATAAATGAAATAGTAATTTTCCAAACAGATTTAAGACTTAACTGTATAGCAACCAATTATTAAAAACAATTAATTTTTTCAGTGTTAAAATTATATTATTAATTATTTTTGTAATAAAATATTGGAATCTTAAACACCCCATGTTGAATACCAAGAAGGAACAAACTGTAGGAAGACCAGAGCCAGAATTTAGATTTGGCATAGGAACGGTCATTTGGATTGTTATAGGCTTTATTGTTTCATGGGGAAATATGTTACTTATTCTAAACTCTATGCAGATATGGTCATATTTAACGGTTATATTTACTACGATTATCCCTGGGGTCATCATTGGATTAAAAGATAGATACTGGGGTTATGGATATATGGGTGGTTTTGCAATTGCGGGTATTCCTTTCGCATTTCATAATCCCGCACATGGATATCTTTTTGTTGGATGGTATACATTTGCCACAGCTCTTTTTATTTTTGTAATAGTTTTGCTAATTTTTTGGACGGGTTGGAGATCGATTTCAGCAATTAAACGAGTAGAGGAATAGAATAAGATCTTCAATTTAATTTTACGTCATAAACAACTGTTTACATTTTACACATAACTTTGCTTCTGATTTTGCTTTTTGGGCACATTTTAAACAATATTTTGTTTTACATGAGGGACAGGTATAAGTTTCGCCTTCTACATTACCTTTATGAAGAAGACAGAAATTTTCATCAACTTTAAAGGATGGTGGAAGTGCTGGGGGTGGAGGAATTTCCTTGTTATTCATTATGCCACAAAATTTGTATTTAGATAGTTATGGTTATTTGTAAGTTTTTAATAAAAAATAAAATGTTTATTAAGGAAGCAACAAGATTATGATAATGAGGGTACTCCTTCGATATGAACACTTAAGACGTTTGCTACAGCCATAAATTTTTCGTGAATGTTATCAACAGTTAATTCTCCAGAATCAATAATATCCCCTACTAAGTAAGTCTCGTAGAAGCACTTTTCCATCTCGTAACACAATCCGGTTGTATGTAAGATTTCTTTGCTTAGATTCAATTCATTTAACACGTTAGATATCCCTTTTACAAGATCGGGGGAAAATTCCTTTAATTTTATCAGAATTTTTTTTATGTTTTTATTCTTAGTGGGAAAGCAACTAATTTTAACAACATCTTCTCTTGAAATGAAGATAAGCAAATAATACGGGGAATCCATAATTTCCTCTTTTATTTCAGAAGGAAAGATCGGATTATTAACTAATTCATTGTTAGTTATAATTTGCCCTACAGAAATTTTATTTTTTTGAGCTCTATTGTCAGTTTCCATAATAATCAAAAACTTTAGAGTAATTAATGGTAATAGTTTAGAGAAACTATATAAATTTTTATTATTTTGTATTTTTTTCAGATTCTTAAGTAATACTAAGATATTATTTGTATTTTATATTTAAATCAGTTTTTAGTTAATTGACACTTTCTTTTGAGAAAATGCAAATAATATGAAGGTTTTTGTTTTAGGATACTAAAATGTCTTTCTATAATAAGGATAATGGAAATTTTGGGTTTAATTTAAAAAAAATTAATTCTCAAGAGAGTCTATTTCATGCAATTTATTTTTTAGATTATGAAACAGGATCTTTGCTAGTATGTAATAGGTATTCAAATGATCCAAGCTTTTTAAGGGATGATCTGATTTGTAGCTTTTTAAACGCAATCAATCTATTTATTAATGAATTAAAGGAAGGAGAAAATGAGGAGCTTCAAGAAATCAACTTTAAAGATACAAGGATTTTGTACGAAAGAGAGGGGAAGTTATTAGTTATAGCAGTTACGAAGAAAAATGATGTCCGAATAGAACGTGGGATTGTTAGGGAAATATTAGAAGATTTTTATTTACGCTTCAAGAACCAAATAAACAACTTCAATGGTGCTATAAATTCCTCAATAAAGAATTATAAAAAAAGATTGGAAAATTTGAATTTGAATAATGTGTTCAAATTCAATTCAAGAATTTAAATTTTATAGATAAAACCTAGGTTTCCTTATCATCCTTTTTAAGCTTTTCAATGTCAGATTCGAATTTTTCTACGATAGTTTTTGCTTCAGTTTTTATTTCAATTCGGTGATCATCAATCTCTTTTTGTTCTTCAATTTGCTTAGCTTGTTTTTCGACAGTTCCGATAATTTTTTCCCCAACACTTTTAAGATCTGGATGAATATCAGTACGTTGCTCGTCTAATTCACGTCGTTTTTCAATGCGAAAAGCTTTCTCACCAATTGAGCTTTCAATCTTTTCCCCAGCACCTTTAAGGTCTGGTTGAATTTTAACACGTTGCTCATTCAATTCACGTTGTTTCTCAATGCGAAAAGCTTTCTCACCAATTAAGCTTTCAATCTTTTCCCCTGCACCTTTAAGGTCTGGACGGATCTTAACACGTTGTTCATCTAATTCACGTTGTTTTTCAATGCGAAAAGCCTTCTCACCAATTGAGCTTTCAATCTTTTCCCCTGCACCTTTGAGGTCTGGACGGATCTTAGCACGTTGCTCATCTAATTCACGTTGTTTTTCAATGCGAAAAGCCTTCTCACTAATTGAACTCTCGATTTTCTCCCCAGCACCTTTAAGGTCTGGACGGATTTTAACACGTTGTTCATCTAATTCACGTTGCTTTTCAACTCGAAATGCCTTTTCTTCGATAGTTTGTTCAATTTTTTCTGCTGTTCCAGCAATATCTGGTTTTAATTCTTTTAGTTGAGAAAAACTTTCTTTCTGACGATCGACAAAAAATGCTTTCTCTTCAATAGAAGGTTCTATAATCTCTGCAGTTCCAGCAATATCTGGTTTTAATTCTTTCAATTGAGCTACAGTTTCTTTGTGGCGATCAATCATAAACGCTTTTTCATCAATTAAATCTGAAATGTGATCTTTGCCCTCCTCAAAAGCCCGTTTTCTTTCATCTTCAATACTTTTTAAATAAGTTTCTCTATCTTCCTTCTCTTTTTTATATAAATCGTCTACAAGTTTTTTATGTTCTTCTATATCTTCCTTTGATGGAGGTTTTTCATTTTCACCCATTCTTTTCACTTTTCAAAATTATAAACTTTTTCTAAAATAATAGTAGAATTGGTATTTATTTCTATTTAGATTTAAGATTAAAATAGTATTAAATCTTTATAATAACTTCTATTGAGTGAAGATGTTTCAATCTTATTATCATTATTTAATCGGAATTGGCTCAACTGAATCATCAGGAATCTGATCCATTAAGCTTAGCATTGTTAATTTTAGATTAAGCATTTCTATAGCTTCTAAATTTAATTTCTTGGATTCTTCTGAAGATTTTGGAAGGTTATATTTTGAAAATAATTGATCCAGATGTATTAATAACCTACACTTAAGTTCTTCCTGACTTTCTAAGTCGATATCCTGCTCTTTAAGCCAAAAATCTATTTCAGATTTGACTTGAATTTCAGAATCATTAACCACATCATATGAAACTTCAATTTCTTCAGTATTTTGTAAACTGTTAAGATAATCTTGATCTTTGTACATTGGTTTTATTAATAATCCTAGATTCATGATAAGTGGTTGAGTTTCCAGTTTTTCCAGAGAATCTGTCAGGAATTTCAATACTTGATCTTTCTGGGTAATATTTGAATAATTAATATGCTCTTGAATAAAATGCATGATTGCGTTTTTAGTTAATAATTCTTCATAATCATAAATAGAATCAGGT
>JAGXNR010000038.1 GCA_019894875.1 Promethearchaeota archaeon
AGGCAGAATCATAGCATATTCATCATTTCTATTTATCAAATCATCAAAACAATAATATTTAATTCTGATTCTTGTGAATGGTTGATTTTTAACAGAGAAATCAAACTATGAATCTCTTTATAATAGATAAGATTTATAATTTACTCTAGATAATTTTTCTCATAGTATAAATTACACCTTTGGTGATTTGATATTAAAAAGGTACATGAAGCCGATTTTGAATATAGAGGTGGATCTTCAGGCGTTAAATATTTAATGCGAGGTCCCTCTATTGATTGGGGTATTATTTTGCTTAAACCTGGTGACTTAATGGCCAAGAAACCACATGGACATAAGTTCTTAGACGAAACATTTTATTTTGTTGAAGGTGATGGGATAATGATAATTGATAATAAGGAGTATTCTGCACCGCAAGGGAGTGTATTTTTATGTGAAACTGAGGAAATGCATAATATAAGAAATGATTCGGATAACCTAATCAAAATTATTTTTATAAAAGGAGATTATAAACCTGAAGATAAGATTTGAATTTAAAAGTTTAAATTAACAAAGAAAGATAGATAGAATTATGGCTAAAAAAAAAGGGAAAGAAGTAAAAAGGGGAAAAGGGGGAAGAGGAGCATATGTACCATCCGTTATTACAAGAGTGAAATTTCCGAGTAAAAGACTAGGAGAAATGTTCGCAGTTGTTGTTGAAATCCTCGGTGGTGAGAGAATGCGAGTATTTTGTGAAGATGGAAAGCATAGAATAGGAAGAATTCGTGGTAAAATTAAAAAAAGAGTATGGGTTAGACGAGGGGATTTGGTAGTTGTAAATCCATGGGAATGGGAGACCGAAACCAAAGATAAATTAGGGAAGTGTGAGATATCATGGAGATATACAAGAGCTGAAATCTCCTGGCTTGAGCGGAATAATAAAGTCCCAGATATTTTAGATATTAATAATATTCAATTTTAACGTCCCTTCACCATTTAGGATACTAAAAAAGTTCGTTCTCCATAGGCTTGAATGCCCAATATTGATTTCTCATCAAAAAGCAAAATTTTATAATTTAGTATTCCTATACTATTATATACTTATTTTTCTATACAATCTTTTAAAAACCCAAATTCAAATGAGATTCGTGAGGAAAAGTGGCTGATCAAGAAGAAGATATAAAGGAAGAAGAAATTACGATTGATGAAAGTATGATCAAGGAAGATGCTGAAGACCTTACTACTTTATTTGCTGTAAGGACAACAATTAACCAGGAAAGCAATATCCTTAGACAGATTTTTTATCGATTTAAAATCCTTGATACAATTCCAGATATTAGAGCAATGTTAGTTAGTCCGTTATTGCCTGGGTACATCTTTTTCGAAGCACCGACAAAACGTGAGGTACAGATCGCTGTTCAGGGAATTCCACATATCAAAGGAAGAATTGTACAGAATATAGAATTAACTGAACTTAAACATGTCTTATTACCAAGAAGTGTAACAGAATACTTAGAAGAAGGAGATACTGTTGAGATAATAAGCGGAGTCTTCGAAGGATCGAGAGCATTAGCAATACGCCTACCGCATGACTCTTCCCAGAGTGAAGAGGTTGTTGTTAGACTTCTCCAAGAAGAAACTCCAATAACAATTAAGATTCATGGAGATTATCTAAAATTAGTTGAAAAGAAAAAGCGCGTTAAAGAACCAGTCCCTGAAATAAAAGTCACAGCTGAGATTATAACGGATCTAGATAAATCAATCACATTTGAAGATGAATTTGAAGAATTTGAGGAAGATATCACAGAGGGCGACAAAATTAGCACAGTTGCGGAATATACTGACGATGAAGATGAAATGGATGAAGAAGATGAATGGGCAAAATTTGATGGTTTTTAAGGTTAAGCGGATAGATTCTATTATTATTTCGTAAAATTAACGGGATTAATAACAAATCGTGATACAGATAATTTTCTTAATCTATATTGTGAACCTATTTCGATAAAATATTAGATGTGTGTTGCGTTCGCCTTAAGAAATGGAATAATAAAAGGATTTTTATATCTAAACTTTCATTAAAGAAATAACAAGGTTTAGTTAATTCTTTAGTACAGAAAACTCTGAATTCTATGATTAAGAACATTTTTATAATGAAAGGAAACACGGGAGAATTAATCTTTTATAAGACGTATGAAGACATTTTTAACGTAAAATTAACGAGTAGCTTTCTGAGTGCTATATTTTCATTTGTAAAGCAAACCCTAAAAACTGAAGAATTATCTGAGATTGAAGTAGGACTTTTTCGATTTATCTTCGAAATTGAGAAGATTAAGAAAGATGAGATACTCTTTGCTTTATTTAGTGATCGTACAGATAATTTAGTTGAGCTTAGAAATCAATTGAGGGAAATTAAGAATCAATTCTTAAATAAATTTGATTTGGATCTATTAACTGATAACTATGATGGTGAAATTTCAAAATTTCTTGATTTTGAGCACAATATTGACAGTATAATGGAAACAGGGAATCAATTAGTCTCAGAAGATGTGAAAAAAGACTTACTAAGTATTTTCAATGAATTGCACACTTTCTCTTCTTTCGTCGTGGCGTCTGCTTTATTAACGCAAACTGGAAGGGTTATTGTCTCTAATTTACAGCCAAACGTTATTTCAGAAATTATTAAACTATTAGAAGGAAGGTTTCTTTCTGGAAATTATAGAGTAATGGAGCTTATATCTCTAGAAAAATTCGGGGTTCTATCCTTGATAGGAATTGATGAACATTTTATTTCAGTTATTCAGTTTAAAAGTAATTGTCCTTTCGAAACAGGTCTTGTCATATCAAAAAGATTTTCAAACCGACTACAAAAGCTAATCTGTTGAAAATATTAGTCTTTAATTCGAAAATCGAATATTGTTAGTCGTTCTATAAATAAGTATTTAAAAAAAAGTAAAATAATTTGCACTATCGAATGATATTATTTTGATATCCAAAAATAAAAAATGCTATTAACATGAATACCAGTATTAATTTTAATAAAATAGAGGTGTAAAAAGTATGTCTAGATATATGGATAAAGTCATAAATGACGAGATTTTAGAGAAACTCAGCCTAAAAAATCGTTACAATTTTATAAATAATAACTTAATGGCAATCTTATCTCCTGAACAATTTAATCATTTGAAGAAAGTTCAAAAATTTTGTCTAAGATTCGAGAAAAAAAATGCAATCACCCATGGACCAAACGAAGACATCTATGATTGGATCCCAGCATTTGGGGCGGAAGGTTATGTTACTAGATTACATAATTTTGAAATGATCGATATAAACTACGATTATTATGGAGCGGTTGCCGATTTTCTTCGGTATTTAGCTGTTGATATGTTTGATCCTCAATTTGCTATGGGAAGCGGCGCCACAGTTCTAGCTATGAACCCTATATATGAACACCATGAAAACATCCCTGTTAGATTAGAAGCGTTGAAAGATCTTGCCACAGGAAAAGCAGCGGGGTGTATCTGCATAACAGAACCAGAAAGAGGCTCGGATGCAGTTCATCAATTAACAACATGTGATGAACAGGATGATGGCTCATTTATTCTAAATGGTGAAAAAGTATATACTACAAATGCCCCAAAATCAAAGTGGGCGGTTGCCTATGCTACAGCTGAACAGAATAATGGAAACCAAATGGCACAATTTTTAATCGACACATCGTTGGATGGTTGGAAGTGCGAGCGAGTAAACATCCCGTGGGTCCCAAAACTGTATTTAGGTCATGAATATTTTGAAAACCTGAGAGTTCCTAAAGATTTTGTACTAGGTGGTGTGGGAAAAGGAAGAGAACATTTATTCGAAGGATTAGTACCAGAACGGATTGGTATCGCCTGTGGGGCAATTTCCCAATGCTGGGGCGCTGTCTCTCATGCTGCGATATATGCCAATTTGAGAAAGCAATTTGATCAAGAAATTCTAAAATTCCAAGGGGTTGGATTTTTATTAACAGATATTTGGGCAAGAACAACTAATTTAACATTAGGGCTTTTGAAGTTTGCGGAAGTTTACGATGAAAAAATGGAGAAATTTGAGGGAAGAATTCCAGGGAACATCTCACGAGCAATGGTAGCTAGTGCTTCTCAATTTAAATATCATGCTACTAATCTTTCAAGCGAAGTTTGTTATGAAGCGGCTAATCTAATGGGGGGTGCAGGATTGTCAGATAACACTTTAATGTATGATTACGTAAATATTTCGAGAATCCAAGAAATAGTTGGGGGAAGTAGACAGATCCAACAATATATTATGAGTATGGCGCTACGACAACTCTTTAAAATGCTATAAAGTTAAATTTCTTTTTTTTTTTTTTTTTATTCATCTACTTGAAGTAATTGTCTAAAATTAAACCAGACACCTTTTAATATACTTAATATTAATATGATATAATTCAATTCTAAGATCCTATTAAATCAATGTGGAGATAATAATGGAAGATTTGTTAAATATAGCTAAGAATGCGTTCCCATCTGTTTCTGGCTCTGAAAGAGTGAAGGGAATTCAGGAAGAAATCGAGATTCTGTGGGATAAATGGGGTATTCCGCATGTATATGCTAAATCGTCAAATGATGCCTATTTTGCTCAAGGTTATATTCATGCTAGTCATAGATTATGGCAATTGGAATTTTTTAGGAGAGTCACTTCAGGAGAATTATCGGAAATTGTTGGGGGGGCAACTTTAGATCGAGACAAGCATTATAGAACAATTGGGTTACATCGAATCGCAAAAAAAAGTGTGAATAATTTAAGAAAAGACCTAGATAACGAAATTTTGCAGGGATTAAATTCATATGTAGAGGGAGTAAATGCTGGAATTCAAAAAAGCCTGGAAAACTTACCTCTTGAATTTGCTTTAATCAACATTAAACCTCGAGTATGGCGTCTGGAAGATTCGCTAAAAATTATGAGTTTAATTGAATGGGGTTTGGGAGGGTGGAGTTATACCTTAGAATTATTACGGGAGCATTTGATTATTAAATTAGGAGTTGAAATGGCAGATAAAATAATTCCCCTCTATTCTGGAACAAAAATGGATAGATCAAAGGGTAGCAATGGATGGGTTATCAGTCCCAACAAATCAGAATCAGGAGCGGTTTTGTTTGCTAATGATCCACACTTAACTCTTACTTTACCATCAATCTGGATACTTATGCATCTAATTTGTCCTGATTTTAATGTTATTGGGTCATCATTTCCCGGGGTATCAAGTATCATATTAGGTCACAACGAGAATATCGCGTGGGGAGCCACTACGGTACACACAGATAATGTTGATCTGTTCAAGCTCGAGATTAATCCAGAAAATAAAAATCAATACAAGTATAATAACAATTGGGTTGATTTTGAGGTGGTTGATGAGCCAATAAATATCCAAGGTTCTTCTAATCCGCTTGATTATAAAGTAAAACTTACGAAATTTGGACCAGTTATGGAGTATCTCGAGCTTGAAACCAAAGCGCATAGAATCGACCTTCCCGGAAAATATGCTATGCAGTGGACCAGTTATATTACAAACTTAGAAGATGCTATAGATGGTTTTAGAATGATAAATACATCGTCTAATTGGAATGAGTTTCGTGATGCTGTAAGTAAAATAACGGTTACACCTCAGAATTTCATATATGGTGATATAGAAGGGAATATTGGTCATCAGCATGGAGGAAGGCTTCCTCAACGTAGATATGGAGATGGGGCAATGGTAACTCCTGGTACGGATGAGAAATATAATTGGAGTGATCTTGTTCCCTTTGAGAAGATGTTTTCTATATATAATCCGGATTATGGGTTTGTGTATACTGCCAATTATAATGAGGAAAAAGCTCCTAACGGGGTATTACTAGCTCAAGATAGAGCTAAACCTTACCGACAAATGAGGATCAAAAACTTACTTCAAGGGAAAGAAAAATTCTCGTTTGATGATTTTAAGAGTTTTCAGTTAGATCTTTTTACTGAAGAAGCACAGGAGTTATTACCGATTATGCTTAAATATGTAAAGGATAAAGTACAATCAGATCATCTAAAAGAGATTATTACTTTATTGGAAAATTGGGATTATTACCTAACAAAAAATACAGTAGCGGGAACTATTTATAAAATATGGTTCCAAGAATCTTTAAGAATAATATTAGTACCCCTTATCGGAAAAGAACTCTTCGATATCTATTTAACGTCAAATCCATTTGAACTCCAAAGATTATTTAAGATGGATGAAGATAATATAGAGGAACTTGAGAATAAATTATTAGTTGCATTAGAAAATACAACTAAATTCTTATCAGAGAAATTATCACCAGATATTAATAAATGGAAATGGGGAAATCTTCACAAAGTGATTCTATCTCATCCATTCTCTCAAGCTAATGAAGAGGCTAAAATGTTGAATATTGGGCCATATAAAATTGGAGGGGATGGAAATACTCTATGTAATGGCTCATTTGATCCAATGAATAATTATGAAAACATTGTTGGACCCTCATTTCGCCAAATTCATGATTTATCCGATTGGGATAAATCTGTTGGAGTTATTCCTGGAGGTCAATCTGGTTTACCTTTCCATAAACATTACAACGATTTGATGAAATTATGGGTAAGAGGGAAATACATTCCTTTATTATATACTAAAGAAGCAATTTCTAAAAATCTTGAAGGAACTTTAAATTTAATACCAAATTAAAAAAAAAAATTTCAAAACTAAAATTTATACAAATTATAAAATCAAAAAAAAATAATTGAATAAAATGAGTGAGAAAAAGCGATTTGAAACGCAAGTTATTAGTGATGAAATATTAGCGAAACTAAGTCTTCAAAACAGATATAGATTCGTAAACGATAATTTGAGAACGATACTCTCTGAAAAACAATTTAACTTTCTTAATAAAGTACAAGAATTCTGCTTAGATTATGAAACTAAAAACAAAATAACACATGGACCAGATGAAGATATCTATGATTGGGTACCAGATTTTGGAAAAGAGGGATATATTACCCGTCAAACTCCTTATGAATGTATCGATTTAAATTATGAAGACTATGGAATGGCTATTGAATTTATGAGAATTTTAGCCCTAGATAATTTCGATCCTCAATTTGCGATGAGCACGGGAGCAACCGTTATTTGTATCAATCCTATTTATGCGCATCATGAAGGGGTGCCTGTTAGATTAGAAGCATTAAAGGAACTTGTCACAGGTCAAGAAGTAGGATGTTTATTAATCACAGAACCCGAGAGAGGTTCTGATGCAGTACATCAATTAACCACTTGTGATAAGCAGGATGATGGTAGTTTTATACTCAACGGAGAAAAAATCTTTAATACCAATGCTCCAAAAGCGAAATGGGCTGTTTCCTATGCCACAGCAGAGAAAAATCAGGGAAATTTAATGGCACAATTTTTAATTAATACCTCCTGGGAGGGTTGGAACATTGAACGAGTAAATATTCCTTGGACGCCTAAACTTTTCATAGGAAAAGAGCGTCTTGAGAATCTCAGAATTCCAAAAGAATATGTATTGGGAGGCATTGGAAAGGGGAGAGAACATTTATTTGAAGGTTTAATTCCTGAGAGAATTGCAATTGCTGTGCGATGTATAAGTGCTTGTTGGGGTGCATTGGCTCATTCTGTTATTTATGCAAATATGAGAAGGCAGTTCGATAAAGAAATTTTACTTTTTCAAGGAGTTGGATTTACATTAGCAGATTTATGGAGTCGAACTTCAGCAATAACTCACGGCGTTCTAAAATTCGCAGAAACTTATGATGAGAAGTTCAAGAAATACGGAGGAGATTTGCCAGATCCGGTAGCTCAATCAATGGTTTCTTCAGCGAGTCAATACAAATATATATGTGCTAAATTAGCAAAAGAGGTATGCTTTGAATCTGCAAATTCTATGGGGGGTGCTGGTGTATGCGATAATACCTTAATGCATGATTATATTGGTGTTTCGAGGATTTTAGAAGTTGTCGGAGGTACGAAGGAAGTCCAAAAACTGATCATGTCAAGGGGTTTAAGGAGATTATTCAAAAACCTATAAATATCTTATTTTTTCTTATAAAAATAATTTTATAAAAGTAAGAAAATAAAGGATAAAAAAATCATATTTAGAAATTTAAGCGGTTAGTCTTCCTCATCTTTGACCATTAAATCCTCAATCTTAGTTTCTAATTCTTCCACTTTAGCAGAAAGTTCTTCAATTTTTTTAAAAGCTTCACATTTTTCGCAACCATCATCCTCTTCACAAATCTCGAGGGTGTCGCATTTATCTTCTAAAGCTTCTATTTGATCCAACAACTCATCTTTTTCTTCTTCAAGTTTGGTTATACTCATATTTATCACAAGATTGTAATGAATTAAATAGTATTTGGTACCTTATTTTTTTTTCTAAAAAAATAAAAAAATACAGAATTAAAAAATCAATAAGAATAAATAAGACTATTGTCAAGGCTATTATTAACCTATAAATACTTTTTTTAACCATTTAAGCTGCTTTTTACTTCTTCGTTTTTTCGAATCTTCTTAATTCTTTTCTTTTTAGTGGCATTTTTCATTAAATTAAGAGTTTCATTAGGAATATCCTCTTCTTCAATCTCAAGGAATTGAATCATCAAATCTAGTCCAATTGTTAACTTATAATTTTCTTCAAATTTTTTCCGAGTAAAAACATTAATAAGTGTGGATTTCCCGACAGCAGCAGCTCCAACAAGAAGGACTTTGAATCTAAAATGATTTGGATTGATGATCTCTCCTAATCTTGGTTTTAAATCTATTAATGCTGTTAATGCTAGTCTATGAAATAACTCTTCTACGTTTAGATTATTTAATGCGGATGTTTCGATATATTCAAACAAATTATATTGATTTACGATATGGGTTATCTTTTCTCGTGGGATAGTTTCTCCAATATCCTTTTTTAAATCATCTTTATTTCCCACTAAAATTATAGGAATATTTCCAGAACGTTCTCGGATATCATCGAAATATTCATCAATTGAATCAAAAGTATCTGGTCGAGATAAATCAAAGACTAACGCAACTGCTGCAACTCCTTTAAAAAAATCGGTTTTAAAAAAACCGAACCGCTCCTGACCCCCTGTATCCCATAAAGATAACGTAATATGTATCAAATTTAGATCCTCTGTGGTTTTTTCAACTCCCAAATTAAATATTAGGGAGGGGAAAGCATATCCATTTTTTCGGCAATTTCTTTATTTAATTCAGTCATCTTCTTATCTAATGTTTTAACTTCTTTTTTAATTTGCTCAAACCTACTCTCTTGATTATTCAATTTTTTAATATATCTTTCTTTTAATGACACAGACTGGGTGTCATCACCTAAAACAGAAATATTTTCTCTCAACCTTGCTTGTTCATCAGTCATCAGCTCTCTTTCTTCATTCAATTTTTCTTCATTAGCTCTTAAATTATTTAAAGTTTGAATTAATTCCGCAATATCTTTTAATTGGGCTTCAAGATCAGGATTAATAAATTTCTGTTTAACATAAAAACCAACTCTCTTTACTAAATCTTCTTTATTAAAATTCCATAGATAATTGCTCGAATAATTTTCTCTCTGCTCTTTAAGTTTGAAATTAATCGCATCTTTGGGTTTTAAAGTAATCTTAAAACGCCAGTAATTTGGGGTTTCCTCAGGATCGATAGATTTTTCGACAATTTTATATCCCTGTGTTTTAGGATGATCCAAATATAGCTCCTTTTCTTCATCAGTTTTATTTTTAATTTTATACGTAGTCATCAAATTAGTATAATAATATTCATAAGAATACCCACTCCCAAAAGTTACACGATGAACACTTTTATTCTCAGATTCTTGTTCATGGGTAATAAGCACCGCTTGTTCTACCGCATAATTTAGTAGTCTTGTATCACCTTTATTTAGGAAGGGAATAATGGCTTCTCCGGCGAGATTGTCATCGTAAATTATCGTAGTTGGACCTCTTTCCAAAGTTAGATTAGTATTATTGGTAATTTCCAAACAAGCATTGGGATTTTTTTCATGGTCATTTATATTATAAAGTAAAATTCTTCTTGCTTGTATTGATTCAGTGAGTATTGGAACTAATCCTGATTGTTTTCTCTTGACTGTTACTGGATTTGAAATGTTATATTCAAATAACTCTCCTAAATCTTTGGTTTGAATCTTTGTTTGTGATGAGATTTTATCTAGGAACGCATCATCAGACATTCCACCTCCCATAACGCCCAATGCTCGTGTAGGGGCTCCAGACGGGCTTCGGGGTGCTCTCGCCATTTTTTTTCTTGATGCCATTGCAGGAGCAGGCATTGCATCCTCCATAACAGCACCATAATCTTCAAACTTTTCCATTTCTAATCCTTCTTCAATCTCTGTAGGACGAGCACTTAAGACTTTTGGTGGTTGTATTATTGGTCGCTGAATAAATATCGGTCTATAGAAGTCATAAACAAATGAGACGGGCATCCCCGCAACTAGAGATAATTTTATATCCTCCCAATCTTGATTTGTAGTATTTTCTATAAGACTCCAACCAGATAGCAGACATTTTTGCTCTGAGGCTTGCTTCTTACTCATGATTAGACGATAGGACGTTTTCCATATGGGGCTTTCGCGAATATAAGAAACGAAAATATTTCTCTCAACTTCATCAGCACCCCCAGATTCACAATTAATTATTATTTTCTTAGCATCTTTCTTTTTTCCAGCAATCACCGTCTCTAAGAAAAATTTCAAATCCTTCTTTATTTCATCATTCATAATATCAACTGATTTGATTTCCGAGAAGTTATGTTTAGTAATTACATCATCATCTTGGAGAAGAATTAATTGTTTTTCAGTGATTTTTTCATTCTTATTTGTTTTATCGAAATGTTCAATCCCTATAATCTTCCCTGTTATTTTTTTAGCACCACCAATCATTAAATTGACATCAGCTCCTTTAATTTGTGTGACAAGTGAGGAAAAAGAATCTATATCTGGTATGTTTAGCATTATAGATTTTAATAACTGAGAGGTCTCTAAAGCAGCATCATAAGAAATAGATGATATATATCCTTTTTCGCTAGTGTCTAAAACAAAAAGAGACTTTAAAACATCATTCATCTCATCGATTTTAAATTCAAGCTCAAATGTACTTGATCCCTTTAAAGCACCTTCAAGAATATAATAGGAAACGCCATGTTTAAATATTATAACTTTTTTGACTTTGAGTTTCGACATAGAATTATTATAATATCATGATAATTTAAATTTTGATACTCTAAGAAATAGATTTTTAAAAAAAGAAACAGAGGGATATTTCTATAGATTTTTTTCCAAGATTTCAAGTAAATCTTCTTCCAGAGTTGAAGAATATTTAGGATTTTCCACGATAATCCCCAATAGATCACCACCTTTATTAAAAAAGTAAAATGTTGGGATTTTTTTTAAATCAAATTTAGATTGGACGGCTTCAGGAGGAGAACGCTGCTTATGCCAAACTACATCCCCAGGCTTATGCAAAGCATTTACCATAATTCCGTACAAGATTTTAAAGTCGACGTCTATACTTTTCATCAATCTAACATTTTTTATCATTCTAGGTACATTTATGTTGCAATCTGGACACCAATTTGCACCTAAGGCAACAATTTTTAATGTTTCTTTTTTTTCTGTAAGTAGAACCTTTATCTTTTCTAGAATTTCTAACTTTGGTTCATAAGTTTTATAATTAATTTCGATTTTTTCTCCAAATTCTTCTAAATAGTCCTCAGGACTCATTGTTGGTGAAACAAGATCTTCCCATTTCAAATCATTTGTTGCCATAAATTATAAAAAATTCATTTAAGATATAAAAATTATCAATAGATCATAAAATCATTTTGATACTAATTTTAATTGTAAAAAACTAAGAAGATAGATAAAAATAGATTACTGAAAAAAAACGGTTTTACACTATTGGAGGTGATGCTTTTTTTTTCAAAATTAATTTTGTTAATAATTGAAAAGCTTTATGAACATTCTCTCCTGTCTTTGAACTGCACTCTATAAAGCCATCAGCACCTCTTGAATTTGCGATTTCCATTGCTTTTCTAGTTGAAACTTCCTTAAGGTGAATTAAATCTGTTTTTCCACCAACAAAAATAATAGGGAAGTCGTAATCTATTTCTTTATCAATTATTTCAAACCAATCATCAACGTGTGCTAATGAACCGTAGTTGGTAATATCATACATAAAAATTGCGCCATTAGCACCTTTAATATAAGAGGGAAACAAAAATCTAAAGCGCTCCTCACCGGCAAAATCCCAAATCTGGAGTTTAACTTTTATATTGTCTAGATCTACTGCTCTCAGCAGGAAATCTACCCCGATTGTCATTAATATATCTTCTTTGAATAAATTCGTCAAAAATCTATGAGTTAGAGTGGTCTTTCCCGTTTGTGAATCTCCAAAAACTACAACTTTGAACGTATATATTTCGCTTGCCAACCCTGAAACCTAGTTTAATACAAGATGTTTTTATGTTTTCTACCTAGTTAAATAGGTATCTGACATATATAAAATATAATATTATATATTATATTCATCCTTAAAAATTTAACATTAAAATCAAAATAATAATCACTGCTAAAAATTAAAAGTTAAATAAGTAGGACTCTTATGTAATTTTTGGAATTAATTAGTTAGTGCATTTCCTTATTAACTAGATCTCCTAACAAGGATAATGCTCCTTGTTTGTCTAATGGTTCGTTTGAATTACCACATTTTGGAGACATAATACACGCGGGACAACCATTCTTTGTTTTGCAACTACAAGATTTAATTAATTTAAAAGAAATTGACAATAATTCATTTAAATTAAAATAGAGAGATTCAGAAATCCCAATACCACCTTTAAAAGCATCATAGATATATATTATAGGTTGCTGTTTGATAGGATCGAAATCTATAGAGACGCCTCCTAAATCCCATCGAGAAATTTGGGCTAGTGCTGGAGCCATGGCAATCATCGCATGTTCTATAGCATGAATAGTTCCCCCAAGATCAAATCCATTTAATTCTATTTCTTTTTGACATTCAAAGGGAATTGTAAACCAAACAGCTTGTGTTTCGAATTTGATCAGCGGAATATCCTCAAGGGGATGTCGAGAGCGAATCTCTTGAGTTAATGTATCAACGACTTTATACGAATAATATTCATGCTCTACTTTCACTTTTCCAAAATAAGAGGATATTTTATTATCTACTCCCGCGGTACCTTGATAAATTATCTCAAGAGGGGTAATATCTGTATGTTTTAGAGATTGAGTATAATAATCCACATTTCTTTTAGAAAGATATACCGTTCTCTCTTCCAAATCAAGATCTTCCACTATATATGCTTCAGCTTCGTAAAGATAAACAGCACCAGGATGCAAATCTCGAAATACAAAGCTTTCATCCTCAACAGTTAATAGTTCTTTATTAATTTCAGTTCTTAGTATCACTTTATAACCTTTAGCTGAAAGATTATTTAATCCAAATTTTTCATTTGGAAAAAAATCACTACTCCAATAAAAACGATCTCCCCGCTTCATAAGCAGAGATTCTGAAACTAATTCTTCCAAGCATTCCAAGAAAAAATCTTTATCTTGAACTCCGAATTTCTTATATTCCTCAATTTTAATAGGAATTTCTTTAGAGGCACAACATAAATGATTCTTTATTATGTATTTATTATTTAATGTAATAAGTAGCTCTTCCTTAATCGGTCCAAATAGTTGATCGGGATTGTGGATATAAAAAAGATCTAAAGGATCGGGCATCGGAATTAGAGTTGAGAGGGAGAGATCAGTTCCCCTTCCAGAACGACCAATTTGCTGTTTGAAGCTTGAAATTGTTCCAGGAAAGCCAGAACTTATTGTAGCATCTAGAGAGCCTATATCGATTCCTAATTCAAGAGCATTGGTAGAACTTATGCCTAATATAGTTTTATTTTTAAAATTTTGCTCGATCTCTCGCCGTTTAGATTTACTGATACCAGCTCTATAACTAAAAATTTTATCTTTTAATAACGGTAAGGCTTCTCTTGTCCATATTGCCTGTAATTCTGCCATTTTTCTTGATAAGGTGAAGGTAAGTGTTTGTATTCCCTGCTTGAATCTTAGATGACTAATAAAAAGGTTCTTAGTTTCTTGATGTGATGAGCGATATCTTTTTGAAACATCGTCGTATGGTAGATCCCATAAAATCACTTTTTTAGCCCCAGAAGGAGAATCATCTCTATCTACCACGACGACCTCTTCACCAATTAATCTTTCACAAAATTTCCTTGGATTATAAATGGTAGCACTGGATAATATCCATTGAGGCTTTATATTGTAAGCCTCAAGCATTCTTTTGAGTCTTCTAATCAAGAATGCAAAGTTTGAACCAAAAATCCCCCTATAGATATGAATCTCATCCAAGACAATATATTTTAGATTTTGACAAATTCTTCTCCATTTTTGCTTAAACCATGGTAAATAGAAATGGAGCCCATAAGGATTAGTTATAATAATGTTAGCATTAGCTAAAACCAATCTCTTCTCATTTGCATCCACACTCCCGTCATAAACTCCAACTCTACTTTGTTTTATATTAGTATCTGCTAACAACTTAGATAAAACGGAGAATTGATCTCTTGCTAAAGCTTTTGTTGGGAATAAATAAAGCGCGGTAGTAGTTGGTTCTTCTAAGAATGATTGTACTATAGGAAGGTTGTAACAGAGAGATTTTCCAGATGCTGTAGAGGTTACAATAACCGTATTATTTCCTTTACGAATTGAATTTATTGCATCAGTCTGATGTCGCCAGAGATTTATATTGTTATCATCTAACCACCGCTGAAGACGCCTTCTTAATGGTTCTTCTAAGACTCCATATTGAGCTTCTTTTTGAGGTATGTGTTCAATATGGTAGATTTGATTGGAATAATAATCTTGAGCCTTTAAATAGCGTAAAAATTCTTCGAAATCAACCATAAATTGCTTCAATACCTATAGTGAGCGATCTCAATTAAAAATTTCAAAGGGAATAGATTTATCTATTTATTTAAGGTTTTGACTTTTTTACCATATTCATAAAGAGCCATAAATGATTTACCTGCTCTTCGGACTGATGGATATACTATGAACCCATCTTTAAAGAGTTTATTGAGATAATTTTCTCTGTTTCTGCCAGGGTATTGCGGTAGAATTAACATGAAAGTCTTACCGAGAGATTCTGTGTATTCTTTTACTTTTAAGAGATTTTTATAATAATTGCTTTGATATTCTTCGTTAAAATCATCACCAAATGTATCTGTTTCAATCATTACTACATCGATGTTTTCTGAAATAGCTGTTTTAGCAACTTCGAGGTATGTTGCAGATGAAGAAATCCATGGTATATCTATAGGGTTATTAAGACTTCCAATTTTGATGGGATATATTTCTCTTAGTTTTTCCAGACGTTCACCTTCAAAATAAGGAACATTTAATCCTAATTCTGTTAATATGTTTGTATCAATAATCCCAAATCCACCAGACCAAAGAATTAATAAGACATTATTCCCTGTAGGATATTTTACTTCCTCTAATTTTTTGCCTATTTTTTTGAATCTATTAATATGATTATTAAAAAGGTAAAGATAGTCAATCATGTCATCCATGGAGGTTGGGACATTAATAATGGAGGTTTGTTTTATGATGGCATCCCAAATTTTTTTGTTTGAGCCAATTGATCCTGTGTGCGTTAAGACTGCAGTTTGAGCTCTCTCTGTATTCCCCCCATTCATAAATAAAACAGGTTTTTTCATACTTTTAAGGGATTCTAGTAATTTTTTTCCCTCATTAGGATGTAATTTAGAAAAACCTTCAAAATATACTCCAATTATATCCGTATCAATATCATCATTAAAATATTTCAAAAATTCAGAAACCTGTAAATCAACACAATTCCCAACACTAGCTCCTTTTGAAAACCTTAAATTATATCGTCTTGCTCCTATTCTGATCGTTTGAGAATGCAGATCCCCAGATTGAAATACAAATGATATATTTCCTGGCTCTGTTGGAAGGAATGGTTCATAAGATATATGTCCTTTCGGAGAGTATACACCCATACAGTTTGGACCTATTGCACGAATGCTATGCTTATTATTATGTAAAATCTTCATCATCTCCTTCTCAAGTTCTTTTCCCACATTATCAGATTCACCCATTCCAGCAGTGAATATATGGATTGTTTTAATCTGTTTCTGATGAAGCAGTGTTTTTATGGTCTCGATGATTTTATCTCTCCCAACAGCTAAAATTAGTAAGTCAATATAATCTTCTGGGATCTCCTCTAGAGATTTTATCGTCTTTTGACCAAAAACCTCTTCTACTTCAGGATTAACCAAGTACAATTTATCTGTTCGAAATTTATGTTCTCTAAGCCCCATTAAGAAATAATCCAGCTTATTACTTGCTTTATAAATTGCTATATTACGAGGGTTAAATAATGTATCCAAAGTTCTATAAGTGTCACTATCCATCAGTAATATCCTCAATTGTATCTTTTTTCTTAGTTACATTTGAAATTTTTAAGAATGTTTATATTGATTTTATTAATTAAAGCTCATCTTTTAGTTTTATGAATTACGTATTCCACCCGAGATATCTCTTTTTAACAATCTTTTTATAAAATAAAATCAAATTTAAATAAACAAATTACCTTTCCTAGTACACATGTCTGATTCTGAATGGAATAAGGTTGACTATGATCAATTCCTTAAAGAATTTGATAATGATATCATTGTTAAATATGCCCCAACTATACTTTATTCAAAGCGGGATAAAGAACATGAAGCCTATACCTCTTTAATCGCATTTTTCTTCATAACTGGAGGTTTGTTTATTTATATTGCTGTTTCCTATTTTCTAGCACCAATTTATTTTAGCTTATATTTATTTATAATTCTAGTTGGGATTGGGGTAGTTAGTGCGATTCTTCTCATGATAAATTACCTTAAATCTAATGTATTTATCAAGCCATTAGAATGTTGGTTTGAGGTGTTTAAAGGAAAATCGAATAACAGTGACAACTACTATTGTTTTTCTTATTATCCTATTTTTACAGGCAAAAGTCATCCAAATGAAGTAAAGAATGTTGTATATAAAATGTACCAAGAGGAAGTGTTAAAAAGTAAAATTTCTATTTCGCAAATTGAAGTATATCTAAAATTAAATCCAGGTAATAAGGATCACACTGAAAATATTGGTTTTTTCTTCCAATATGGAGAGGGATATCCATTCAAAATAGAAAATATTAAACAAATTCCCTGGAAATTTTTTTCTTTTAAAAAATCGAATAATGATAATTTTCTAGCTACAGCAAATTGGGCGCACCAGTATGAATGGAAAGATGATCTTGAATATGATTTTGATAAATTGCATGAATATGCTCCTTGGATAATTCAAAGATGGGATAAATTAAACTTAAAACCATTAACTGAAGATTTTAAGGGAATAATAAATTGGTCTTTAAGAAATATTGAATCTCTCCCAAAATTAAAGCCATGGGAAGATGAATTTGATCAGCTTATTTATCAAAATCCTAAAGCTTATGAAGATCTTATATTAATTAATGAAGTGATAAAGAAGATTATAGGAATGGAGAATAAAATCGAAAAAATAAGAGAAGTTAAAGATAAATTATTATCAATTAAAACCTATTTTAGAGATTTAAATTCCTAAACGTAATTTATAATCCTTTGTTTATTGAAAAATCTTCATTGAATAAATCGACAACTACCCAATATAAATAGATTAACTACTTTATATTTTATAATTTCAAAATATAAACTTAGAAGAAGATAATGGTTATTATAAAGATTAGAAATATTTTTTATCTAAGTAAGAAATGAGGTATGATTTACATTGGAACAATTACAAAATGTTACCAGTATTGAAATTACGACGGATACAATATCTTATGATAAGAAGACAAATGTATTTTCTGTAAAAATCTTAGATTTTATGTTTGTGGGGATTTATAAGAAAAATGTTAGGATTAGTATAATATTAGACGATATTTATGCTTCACTGGGAGATATCCATTTTGGGCGGGATGATGTCAATTTCTTAGATGTTAATACCCAAAATAGAATTCATGGTAATACAAAATTAAAAAACTTAAATCTCCTGAGTAAAAAAAAGCCTGAAAAGAAAAAGGCAAAACATGCAAAACCACAAATATTAAAGGATTTAAAGACAGAAGAGACTTTTGAGATTGAAGAAGAAGCAGAATTTGATGACGAAGTTAGTAGTATGGCTTCAATTGCAGATGATGCTAAATATGATGATGGTGAACTTGAAGAAGAGCGAGTTTTAAGAAGAGACGAACGCGAAAAACATGTAGTTATGAAAGAAAAAGAATCTAGAAAAATGAAAAAAAGCTCTATGCCCCCACCTTCCCCCGCTCCCGGTAGTGGCCCAAAAGCAGAACCTGCTGAACGTCCTGCACCAAAACCTGCACCCGCACCCCCCCCAGCATCCTCTGATATTTTAGCTGGACCTAGAGCACCTTCACCTTCACCTTCACCTGCACTTATTCCGTTAAGGGAAGCAGAATCCGAAATAATTCAACCTATAGTTTATGAGATTAATATGGGTTTGCAGTATTATTCTGTCATGATGGAGCAAAGAAGCTATCTTTTTTATGTATATTTTTCTCATGAGGAATTGAAAATTGTTGACGAAGAAGGAAAAACCATTTACAAAACTACTGTGAAAATTGTGACAACTAAAAAGGAACCTCCCGTTTTAGATCTTAAAATTAGAGGCGAAGGATTTGAGGTACACCCTTTATTTGGAAAAGTTGAAGTGAAAAAGGATGCAGTTAATCCCCCGGTTATGATTTTCTCCATAATGCCACTGAAATCGAAACAAAAGAGAAAGAAAAAAAAAGAAATGGAGAGAAGATTCTTAAATGTGTATATAGAATTTGAAGAGGAAGTAATTAGCCATACTATTCTTTCAATAATCGTGCAACCTAAATTTTTCCGTCTTGATATTGGGCCTTTACATTTGAATCTTAGCAAGAAAACAGCAGTTACAATTTCCTTTTTATCAATTCTAATTGCGGGGATTTCATTAACTTGGATGTTGCTTTCAATCAATCCCTCCTCAACCTTTATGGATTATTTAGGCGGATTAGCACCTGGTTTAGGTTCGATGGTATTTATAGTAATTTTCTTATATACGTTGTTAAAAGAGGGAATATATCCACTTAAAGAAAAGATTACTGCTTTCCTTAATTTTGATCAAACAGGTGTATTGATTAAGTAAATTCTTAATAACTTCTACTTATTTTTTATATTTTTATTCTTAATTCATCCCAAAATTTTTTCTTCAATTTACTTAAATCTTTAATTCTCAGTTTAACAAAATGTAAAGGCCTTTTAGCAATAAGTGGGTAATCTTTAATTTCAAATGATTTTATTAATCCCGCAGATTCTGCTTTACCAATCATAATTTCACTCATTATACTAATATAATTAGAATCACTTACAGTTGAGATAATTGAATCGTTATCATTAATTTCTAATTCTATATCTAATTCTTTATATTCTGGAAATTGTTGTTCAAAAGTTTCTCTCATTCCAGACCCTTTCTCTCTCCAGACGAAAGGAAATTTTGTAAGTTCTTTAAAATCCACTAAGTCCGTATCTTTAATTAATTCATGATTAGGAGAACAGATAAATTTAAGCTCTTCTTCTCCAATTTTGATGTAATCGAAATCTTTCTCCTTATAATTCATAAAACTACCAATACCTGCGAAATCAGCCATCCCATTCTTTAAATTTTCCATGGATTTCTTAGAATTATTAATCACTATTTTGAAGTTAACGTTTGAGTTTTTATTTCTAAATTCTGCAATGTATCGTGGTAAAATATGTGAACCAGGGATAGTTGAAGCTGAAATGATAATATCTTCTACCATTTGATTATGAAATCTAGAAATTTCTAATTTGCTTTCATCGTATAAGTCTATAATTTGCTTAGCGTATTTGAGTAGTAATATTCCTGCTTTAGTTAATTCAAATTTTTTTGTAGATCTATCAATTAAAATTACCCCACCAAAATCTTTTTCTAACTGCGATATCTGATGTGACAAAGAACTCTGAGAAAGAGGGATTTCTCTGGCTAACTTCGAAAAACTCTTATATTGGGCTAACAGGATATAATTTCTTAAATATTCAATATTCAAACTTTAAATCGCCTTCAATTTGGTCGTACAATCTATTATTATTTTTGTAATATATAGTAATTAATCTATTTTTATTTATCGAATTTTTTAATAGATTATTACGAAAAAATTAATAAATTCCATATTGTTTATTCTATCAAAGATAAAGTTTTTACTACAAAAATAATAAGATTTGACAACTAATTATGAGTGATAAAAACAAAATTTTTACGATAATTATCGCAGATGGTCCTTATACAAAGGAAAGACCCTTTACAATGCTGCGATTTGCGTACACTGCTTTATTAGAAGATCATAAGGTCAATTTATTTTTGGTTGAAGATGGAATTTTTGTTGGAAAGAAAAATCAAGATCCCTCCACTTATGATAACCTAGGAAAATGGATGAAAGATATAATATCCGAAGGTGCAAACGTGAAGGCATGCGGTGTGTGTATGAAAGCTCGTGGAATAACAGAAGATGAATTGATTGAAGGTATTAGAAAAACGACTATGAATGGATTAGTTGATATGTGTGTTGAAGCTGATAAAGTCTTATTTAGCTAATTAGAGTGTGATTGAAAAAAATGGCAACTTCACGTAAATTAGATTGTACTGGACTAGTATGCCCAATGCCAGTAGCAAAAACTAAAAGACAACTTCTTGAGATGGAAAGAGGAGAGATAATTGAAATAACAGGAGATTTCGTCGAAGCGGGAGAAAATATAAAACGGTATATCGAAAAACATAGTGATAAACTGCTAGAATTTAAAGTTGATGGCGAGAATTATTACTTAAAGATTGAGAAAGTATAACAAAGATTTTCTCAGATAATTTACTTTTATTTTTACAAATTTTTTCATTATTTTTGGATATTGGAAAGAGAATAGTTGAATTTTTAATTTAAATTCGATATAAACGACTAAAGTCAATAATTAAAGGGGGGTTTATAGAGTATTTCCGGGAATAATAAAGTTTATTTGAAAAATGGTTTTAATAAGAATATTAATTAGCGCATAATAGTAGAATATTTAGATATAAATTTAGGGTAATAGTTTTGAATGATAATGATCTTTTGGAAAAATTAAGGAGTACAATTATAAAAGGAAAATCAGAAGATACGATTGAGTTAACTAAAAGAGCTTTAAAAGCTAAGATCGATCCCAAACAAATACTAAATGAAGTTATAATAAGAGGAGCAGAAAATGTTGGATTGAAATATGAAGAGGGAGAATATTTTCTCGGGGATATGCTGTTAGCTGCAGATGCTATTAATGATTGCATGAATGTGATTAAACCAAAATTAAAAGAAGGAACTCAAGAAACACCGGTTACAGTCTTAATTGGAACTCCTGAAGGTGACTTACACGATATAGGTAAATGTTTAGTAATTGCACTATTACAAGGTCAAGGGTTTGAAGTTATTGATTTAGGAGTGGATGTTTCTCCTGAAAGATTCTTAGAAGCTGCAAAGAAAGTAAATGCTGATATTATTGGAATAAGTGGGCTATTAACCGTCACGATTTCTAAAATGAAAGAAACTATAGCACTGCTTAAACGAGAAGGAATTAAGGCGAAAATTATTTTAGGGGGGGGAATTTTATCTGAAGAATCATGTAAACAGGCAGGCGCTGATGCGTGGACTAAAGATGGATGGGAAGGTGTAAAATTAATTAAAAAGCTAATGGGGGTTTCTTAAATTGCCATATGATTGGGATGCATCAAGAAAAAGAATCATCGGAACATTTTTTGGGACAAATAAAATTGATAGGGTACCTTATTTTCCATTAGCTTGTGAAGAAATGATTTGTCGAATAACAGGTAAAACTTATAAAGAAATCATAGCTTCTCCAAAGAATTATGCAAACGCTGCTATTACAACATTTGAATTTTTAAAAGCGGATACGATTTCGATTCCAACAGCCTATGCTGGTCCGGGAGAAGCATTGGCTTTTGCTGAAGCAAATGATAAAAAGGAATCTATAAAATGGTTCGATTATAAAGTTTTCATGGCAAAACAAGGTGTTGTATGCAAGACAGAAGAAGATATTGATAAACTTGAAATCCCAGATCATAGAAAAATTTCTTTATGGGATACATGTATTTCCGCTCTTGACATAATTAATAAAAAACTAGGAATGGGTGGACTATGTCTTGGAATTTGGTCTGTAGTTCAAGAATTAAGAGGTGTACAAGCTTATAGGGACATGCGTCGTAATCCGGATTTATTATTAAAATTATGTGAAAAAGTATATAAATCACAGATGGATATCCTTAATTTTTACCAGGAAAAGGTAGGAGGGATTGGAACGATTTTCTTTACTGGTTATTCTTTTAACAAACACATGATGAGTTTCGAAGATGCAATGAAATTTGAGGGGCAGTTTATTAAACGATTCCAAAAAGAAACGAAAGCCAGTATAATACTCCATAATTGTGGCACGACCCCTTACTTCAATGAAGTTTGTAATGAAATTGATTTATTAGCCGTCAATGGCTCACATCCTTTAGATATTGAATATTGGGTAAATTTTAAAGAAAAATTCCCAAATGTGACAATTATAGGAGCAAATATTGATGTAAGTCGAGAATTATTAAATGGCACTCCCCAAGATGTTGAAAATAAAGTAAAGGAAAATATTATGCATTTAGCTTCTGGAGGACGATATGCTGTTGGCCCGATCTGTTGTTTGCCATGGGGTGTTTCATTAAAAAATATTATGACTATTCCAAAAGCGATAAAAAAATGGGGCACATACCCACTAAATTTTAATTAGGGTTTTCGACAACGAATAATCAAAAACCATGGGATTATTCTACTATTATATTCTTCTGGGTATTTCTTTAAAGTATCGTCATCAGCATAAGGTTCACAAAATCTCTCTAAGATGAAACCTTTTTCAATTAACAAATTCAACCATTCAGATAAAGTTCGAGTAAATCGTGGGACAATGAAATTTTTCATTTTTTCAGTAATTTCTTTAGGAGCTGCACCGAATGTCCATTCTTCAAGTTCTCCATTATATTTCTTAAAATAATTTTTTACAACATACCCAGTCTTTTTCCCTTCTTCATTTCTAACCCATTCATGATCAGCATCACAAATTGGATGGAGAATTGAAAACTGAAAGAAACCCCCAGACTTTAGGACTCTATAGGCTTCTTCTATTGCCTTCTCGTTTTCTGCCATATCCATAAGACTCATAGTAGCTATGACAAAGTCAAAGTGATTGTTTGAAAATGGAAGATTTGCCCCACTAGCGACCTGATATTTAATACCCAAAGGTTCCTTTTCTTCACTTTGATTTGCATACTGGATAAACACTTTGGAAATATCAATTGCCGTAACTTTTGCTCCCAAATTTGCCGTTATCCTTGTATTATATCCTTCTCCGCAACCAATATCTAATCCTTCTAAATTATTAACATCAGGCAGCATTTTAAAAAAAGCAGGGGAATTAACTAAGTTCCTACTTCGATCATATCCCATTCTAACTAGTTTTGTCCAATTTTCCGCATTTTCATCCCAGTATCTACCAACATCTTCATTATCCAAGTGAAAATACCTCTAATACTTATTTAATACTTGAAGTATATCAAATTAATGACAACAACTATATAACTGTTATTTAGTTATAAATATCTAATAAATTAGAATTACCTAAAAAAACATAATTATGGATACCATTTTAAATTATTCTGATCTTATTGATAATCTTGAAAAAAAGGTCAAGATTGTTGGAAAAATAAGTAAAATTATGTGGCAACATCTTACAATATATGTTGACTCTCATCCATTTATGAATTATTTTGATTTAAACGACGGTCATCAGATTATAGTATATACCAAAGAGCAAATTTCTTGTAAAGAAAAAATGGAAGTAATAGGTAAAATTATAAAAATAGAAAGCCAACATAAAAATCCAAGAGTTAAAATTAGTGATAAATTCTCGGAATATCATTTAATCACCGATTCATGGAAATGTCTCGATTAGAATAGTAGACTGTAAAAAGGCTTAAAACAAAATTTAAATGAGATATTAAATACTATATTGAAAAAAGTATATACAAAAGAAGTTTTTCAAAAAAATGAGGTTATAGTAACTCATGTCTTTACAAAAAATGACGACAAAAAAGATTATCGAAAAGAAGCAAAAAGGTGAAAAAATTATTACGATTACTGCCTATGATTATTCGTTTGGCAGAATTGTTGATGAGTGCGGATTTGATTTAATTCTGGTGGGAGATTCACTTTCTCAAGTAATTTTAGGTCATGAAAACACACTAGGAGTGACATTGGACCAGATGATTCACCATACTAAGGCTGTATCTAGGGGTGTGTCTAATGCGTTATTAGTTGGTGATATGCCATTTCTCTCTTATAAAATCGATATCAAAGATGCGGTATATAATGCAGGAAGATTTATACAAGAGGGTGGAGCTGAAGCAGTTAAAGTTGAAGGAGGAACAGAGATTTTACCCACGGTTAAAGCAATAATAAATGCCGATATTGAGGTAATGGGACATATAGGTTTGACTCCACAAAAAGTATATAGATTCGGAGGACATTTAGTTCAAGGGAGAACCGTGGATGCTGCAA